>CAMDEC010000117.1 GCA_945893395.1 Bifidobacterium breve | reverse complement strand
ACCGGGAAGTCGAAGTAATCCATGTTCAATCTGAAACTGCCGTCGTCGCAAACTTCGATCAAGTTGTCAAGGATTTTGTCGACATATTTTGGTTCGCCATACGGCGCGAGACCCATCATTTTGTATTCGCCCGAGTTAACTTTGAAGCCGGTGAAACTTGTGAAGGCCGAATAAAGCAAACCGAGCGAATGCGGAAACTTAATTTCTTTGATTACCTCGAGCGAGTTGTCGCGACCGAGCGAAAGACTCGTTGTCGCCCACTCGCCGACGCCGTCGATCGTGAGCACGGCGGCGTTTTGAAACGGCGACGGATAAAACGCCGACATTGCGTGCGCCTCGTGATGTTCGGCGAACAACACATCGCCAGAAAAGCCGAGAAACTTTTGAATCTGCTCTTTGGTTTGCAGTTTTCCGCCGAACCACAGCGAGCCTGCGGCGGCAAACGACTTGCGACCACGCGGGGCATATGCCATGTGAGTTTTGACGATGCGGTCGAACTTGAGCAGCGGCTTGTCATAGAACACGACATGGTCGAGTTGCGCGGCGGTGATGCCGGCTTCGGCGAGGCAATAGTTGGTTGCGTGACGCGGCAGGCGCGAGTCGTGTTTCTTGCGCGAAAACCGTTCTTCTTGGGCTGCGGCGATGATTTCGCCGTCTCTAATTAGGCACGCGGCACTGTCGTGGTAGAGCGCAGAAATTCCGAGAATGTATGTCATCGGTACTTTGTATTCTACAGTTCGCCCAGTTTCAAAGTGTCGCGCGCGGATTCAGCGCGCAAAACAGTGCGCGTAATAGCGGTTGCGTTTTAGCGGTTGCGAAGTTTGGCCAAGAGGCGCAAGATTTCGAGGTATAGCCAGACCATTGTGACTAGCAAGCCGAAAGCGGCATACCACTCGAAATATTTTGGCAGACCTGCCTGCTCGCCGCGCTCAATGAAGTCGAAGTCGAGCGCCAAGTTCATCGCCGCAAGACCAGCAACGAGCAAACTAAACCCGATGCTCATCAAACTTGAACTATTCAAAAACGAAATATTCGCACCGAAAAGACTCATCAAGAATGAAATTCCGTAGAACACCGCGACACCCATCGTTGCACCGATGACCGTGCGACGCATTTTGTCTGTTACGCGAATCACGCCGGTGCGATAAAGCACGAGCATCACCACGAACACGCCAAGCGTGATGCCCACAGCCTGCAACACGATGCCGTCGTAGGCGGTATTGAAAACTTTAGAGATTGCCCCTACGAAAACGCCTTGGGCGACAGCGTAAATTGGCGCAAGCACACGCGAAAGTTTGGGTTTGAAAGTAAGCACCAAAGCGACCACGAAACCGGCCAACGCACCGCCGATTGTCCATGCTGGAAACTGCACAGCGCCGTTAACCGACTCGCTGACCGACGACCAACCAAAAATCGCCGCCGCCAACAACAACAATGTCAGCAACATACCTGCACTGGCGGTGCCGCTCGCTGTCATCGTCTCTGTCGAGGTGTATGGCGACACTGGACCATCTGAAATCGGCGCACGATAAGTTTGCTGACCTGATTGTGGTGCAGCCCAACCAGCTTCGCCCGCTGATCGCTCGACAACTTTTGCAAAACTCTTTTCATTAAGAATTGGGTTTGACATAAACCAAAGACTAGCCACAATTTCGGGTAAAAAACTTGCATTTTTTGCGTGTAGCTTTGTCGCCTCGTCGGTATCGTTAGGCGTGTCGCACCGAGTGTGACCAATTGAATAAGGGGATTTCGTGGCCAAAGAGAGAATTGACCGAGACGACGAAGATCTTGTCCGGCTCTACCTCACAGATATTGGTCAATATGTTTTGCTCACCAAAGATGACGAAGTTCGACTGGCAAAAGCGATCGAAGAGGGCAAATCGGCCGAAGCCACACTGAAGAAAACTGAAAAGCAGGTCAACCCGACGCGACGACGCGAACTGAACAAGGTTGTTCGCGCCGGAGCGCGTGCTGAACGCCAATTTGTGCAGTCGAATTTACGGTTGGTTGTTTCAATCGCCAAAAAATATCAGGCCTCTGGTTTGCCACTGCTCGATTTGATTCAAGAGGGCAACCTCGGTTTGATGCATGCCGTTGAAAAGTTCGATTGGCGCAAAGGCTTCAAGTTTTCGACGTATGCCACTTGGTGGATTCGCCAAGCGATCACCCGTGGCATCGCCAACACGGGTCGCACGATTCGCCTTCCGGTTCATGCCGGCGACACGCTCGCCCGTTTGCAAAAGGCGCGGTCGCGCCTTGAGTTGAAGTTCGGCCGACACGCCACGCTTGCCGAATTGGCAGAAGAAGTCGAAATGCCAGCCGACAAAGTCACCGAGGCGTTGCGTTTTGCAGCCGAGCCATTGTCGTTGTCAGAGCCGTTGCGTGAAGACGGCGATGCCGAACTTGGCGACGTTGTCGAAGACCGCTCTGCCGAATCGCCGTTCGAAGTTGCTGCCACTGCGTTGTTGCCCGAAGAAATCACTCGCTTGCTGGCGCCACTCGACGAACGCGAGCGCGAAATTTTGGCGTTGCGTTTCGGTCTCGATCGTGGTGAGCCAAGAACACTCGAAGAAGTTGGTGAGGCATTCAACTTGACCCGCGAGCGCATTCGACAAATTGAAGCGCGCGCAATGAGCAAGTTGCGTCATCCGTCTAGCGACACTGGCGCTCGCGACCTTCTTTCGGTTTAATCTCGCCACGACGTGTTGTGCGTCATCGGCGATCTTGTAGAAGATGTCGTCGTTTGGTTGCCAACTGCCTTAAGTTACGGCACAGATACTCCGTCAAAAATTGTTCGCACACGCGGTGGTAGTGCGTCGAATGTTGCAGTGTTCGCCGCCACAGCCGACAAAGTCAGTACCTCTGAATTTCGTTCGCGACTGGTCGCTCAAGTTGGCAACGATCTGCTCGGCGACCAACTTGTTGCCGCACTCGAGACATCGGGCGTCGAGCCGTGTGTCGTGCGCTCGGGTCGCACCGGTTCGATCGTTGTGATCGTTTCACCTGACGGCGAACGCACGATGCTGACCGATCGCGCGGCAGCCACACAACTTGAACACGCACCAAAAAATTGGCATAACAACGTTTCGGTTTTACACGTACCCGCATATTCGCTTTTTTCTGAACCGCTCGGCAGTGCTGCGCGCGA
>CAMDEC010000116.1 GCA_945893395.1 Bifidobacterium breve | reverse complement strand
GAGGTGCGTGGCGCCGAGACACTCGACATGTTGTCGGCAATGAACACCGGTCACGACGGCTCGATGTCGACAATTCATGCTAATAGCGCACGAGATGCGTTGCGTCGAGTCGAGTCTCTCGTATTGCAACACGCCGCGAATTGGTCGCGTGAAGTCGTGCGCGACCATGTTGCGGCATCAATCAATGCAATCGTGCATGTGGCTCGACACATCGATGGCTCGCGTTTCGTGCAAGAAGTTTTATTCGTCGAGCCTGACCAGTTGCGAGACGTCGTCACACAAGGGCGAGTCGAAAGCGGTCTGGTGCAATGAGAATCTTGTTATTAGTGCTTGGTTCGATCTGTTTTGGTGCTTTGGCACTCGTGGTTGGCTTTTGGTATTTGCAACCGTTGTTGTCACGCCAATTCGTATTGCGCCGACTAAGCAAACCAAAACTGACAGCGAAACCAAGCAACGACCTCGACTTGCTCACTGAACTTTCAGAGTTGCTCGACACCACGGCACGAAACTTGCGCCTCGGCAAGTCAATGGCAAGTTCGCTGCACACTGCCGTTGAAACAAACGCCTGCAAAATTGCCGTTATCGGTGATCTTGCCGCGGCGACGACTGGCGGCGAGTCGTTTGGTGACGCGACGAAAAAATTATTGTCGGGCATAAACAAAAGCGAATTGGCGTTCGCTTTGCGCACGATAGAACTCGCCGCAACTGGCGGGGTCGGCGGCGTTCTCGCCCTTGAGCGCGCGGCGATCGTGTTGCGTGAGCGATCGACGAACATCCACGATCGTCAAGCGCAATCAGCACAAGCAATGCTCTCGACAAAAGTTTTATCGTGGGCACCAGTTGCCGTATGTGGCTGGTTAATAATCACCAGCGATGCCGTGCGCCAATTCTTGATCTTCAGCGCCGCCGGCTGGTTCTGTATTTTGCTCGGTTCAAGTTTCAACTACGCAGGAAGGAAGTGGATGCAAGCAATCGTCTCACCCACCCCAACATGATCTCGCTGATTGTTATAGCCGGCATCGTCGGAATATTTGTTTACTGTCGACGATCGGGACAGCCCAAAACTACGGTGACTCAAAGCATTCCTGAGTTGATCGACACGCTGTTGGTTCTAATTCGTGCTGGGCATGGGCCAGCATCTGCGGTATCGCAACTTCACAATTGGGTGCCAGAGAACTTGCGGCCGAATCTTTTTCGTGCCCACACCGAACTTGTGGCTGGTCAACGCTTTGCCGAAGTGATGAAAAACCTGCGCAATGATCTGGGCCCGTGCGTCTATTCGATTTGCGACATTTTGGTCAGCGCCGACCGCGACGGCTTGCCGATCACTTCGGTGCTCGATCAACTTTCATTTCACGCCCATCAAGAGCGACGACGCGCGCGCGAGGTCGAAGCAAAAGAATTGCCGATTCGACTCTTGTTTCCACTGGTGTGTTGCATTTTGCCCTCATTCGTGTTGCTGGCGATGTTGCCACTGTTGATCAATTCGCTGACAGTCGTCTCGGGACAACTGCTATGAAAAATTTATTTCAGCCCAAAACTGATTCTGGCCAAGCCACCACCGAATATGCGCTCGTGTTGTTGGGGGCTGCCGTCATCGCGTTGTTGGTCATCGCCTGGGCCACTGACGGTGGTGGCGCCGGTCGAATCGGCGAACTATTCGACACGGTGCTGTCAAGCATCTTTGATCGCACCGACGGTGTTGGCTAAAAAGTTATCCAGCGAGAGCGGTCAAGCCACTCTCGAGTTTGCAATGACCTTGCCATTTATCATTTTGTTTTCAATGTGCATAGTGCAACTTGGAGGCGTGGCAAACGATCAACTGGCACTGAATCATGCTGCACGAACAGCGGCGCGAGCCATTTCGCTGGCCGACATCACCCCAGATTCAGCGCAGCAACTAGCAGTTACTACGGTCGAGCGCGAAATCAATCTCAAGGACATTGCAGTTGCCGCGAACCTCAGTGGCGATGCGGCCAAAGTCGAATTGAACTACTCACGCAGGGTCGAAGTGCCGCTCATCGGCGTGCTGTTGCACGAAGTCAACCTGCACGCAACAGCAACAATGCCGCGACAGCTAACAAGCGCCGATTAATCGAGTTTGCGCATGCCTTTGCGATTTGAGAGTCGCACTCGAACTTTTTGCTCTTCTTCGAGCGCAACTTCTTCGGCGACAAGTCGTCTCATGCTGTCGAGTCGTTCGGCAGAGAGATCATTTTTCTCAACGGCAGCACGAACACGACAACCGGGCTCATCTTGGTGTTTACAGTCGCGAAACTTGCAACTATCGGCAAGTGCGAAAATGTCAGCGAACGCCCGCTCGATGCCGTGTCCGCTTGTCCATAAATTGAGCGCGCGCAACCCTGGCGTGTCGATCAACCAACCACCGTTGGGCATCGGCAACAAATCTGCGGCCACAGTCGTGTGTCGCCCACGCTGGTCTGTGTCGCGCACTTCACCAACCTGTTGCGAATTTTCACCAATCAAACGATTGACCAGCGTCGACTTGCCAACCCCACTAGCGCCAAGCACAGCCACCGAACGATGATTTTCACCATATTTTGCTAGATCATCCAGACCGTCACCAGTCAAGCCGCTGACGACATGGCATGCAATGCCACAAACACGGGCGACATCGCGCAGTTCGGCGATGTGTTGCGGTGCATCTTGTAGATCGTTTTTTGTCAGCACGAGCACTGGCGTCGCACCGCTGTCAAAAGCCAAAACAAGTTCGCGCTCGACACGACGCTGATTTGATTCGTTGGTTGCGGCATGCACGATCAACACAGTGTCGATGTTCGCCGCCACCGCATGTTGCTCGGCACGCACCGCATCAGACGACGCACGGCGAATCAGCGCAGAGTATCTGGACAGAACAATTTCGATGCGCTCAAGATTTTTTTCGAATGCCACCCAGTCACCGACCGCGATATCTGCACCAATGTTTCTGACACGAACGGTGCCAGATTGATCATCAGATGCACTCATCTTGATCGTGCTCCATCCGCGATCGAGTCGACTGACGCGACCAATTAGAAATGAAGAATCAATTTTTTGTGCGGCGTCGTCGAATCTTTGATTCCATCCAAGTGCGAGCAGATCGGGTCGCATGTCATCATTTACGCTACCGACGTAACCCATAGTGCATTTGGATTTAAACCGATAACCTTGACAAGCCCATACTCGACCACCTAACGATGAAACTACATGTCTAACGCTCTCGTCATTGTTGAGTCGCCTGCAAAGGCCAAAACAATTTC
>CAMDEC010000115.1 GCA_945893395.1 Bifidobacterium breve | reverse complement strand
TATTTGCAAGACAACTTGTTCAAGTCGGGCGTTCGTCCGGCAGTTGACGTAGGTATCTCGGTGAGCCGTGTAGGTGGCGCTGCTCAGATCAAGGCGATGAAGAGTGTTTCGGGCACGCTGAAACTCGATCTTGCGCAGTTTCGTGAACTCGAAGCGTTTGCAACTTTCGGTAGCGAACTTGACGCGATTTCAAAAGCACAACTCGAGCGCGGTTACCGCGTGGTTGAATTGTTGAAGCAACCGCTCAACTCGCCGATGCCAGTTGAAGAGCAAGTTGTTTCGATTTTCGCTGGCACCAAGGGCTACTTAGACACGATTCCAGTTGCCGATGTTCGCCGTTTCGAGAACGAACTTCTCGAACACATGCGTTCGCGACATGCTGGTTTGCTTTCTGGCATTCGCCAAGAATCAAAAGCCGATGTGCCAAAAGATTTGGCCGCGATCGTCGCTGCGTTTAAGGCTGGCTTCGTGCCGACTAAAAAATCTGGCACTGTTGATCCAACAAAAACTGATGCCGGTGAAACTGGCGAAGCGGCGAGCGCAAAAACGCTCGCAACAGAGTAGGTCTAAACCAAAATGGCGGGCGGGCAAGAGCGCATATTGCGCAGTCGGATCAGATCGGTTTTAGCGACCAAGAAGATCACGCGCGCAATGGAGTTGATTGCTGGTTCACGCATCGTCAAAGCACAGCAGCGAGTTGCAGCCGCCGTGCCATACAGCGAACGAATCACTGAAGTGGTCAAAGACTTGGCCGCTGTTGGTGCTGGCAATTCGTCGGCATTTCTTAAGGCGCGACCTGAGATTCGTACTACTTGCTATGTTGCGATTACTGCCGACCGTGGTTTGTGTGGCGGCTACAACGCCGGCATTTTGCGCGCCACCGAGGGCGAAGTCAAGGCCGATGTGTTGGCGTCAAAAAATTATCTTGTCGTGCCAGTTGGTCGCAAAGCCGAGAACTATTTCAGGTTTCGTCAATACAAAACTTCGAAGAGCTTCACGGGTTTTTCTGATGCGCCAAAATATGAGAACGCCAAAGCGATCGGTCAGTTCGTTGTTGATTTGTATTTGAGTGGCGAGGTTGATCGCGTTGAACTTGTGTATACGCGGTTCGTGTCGTCGGGTCGGCAAGAAGTTGTGCGTCGCCCGCTCGTGCCGCTTGAACGCGATGTTGTCGCTGGTGGCGACGGCAAGTCTGCCGCGGGTGGCAACTACGAGTTTGAACCAGATCCTGATGTAATTCTTGCAACCTTGCTGCCGCGCTATGTTGAGGCGCGAATTTATGCAGCTCTGTTGAATGCTGCGGCCAGCGAGCACGCATTTCGTCAACGCGCGATGAAGTCGGCGACAGACAATGCCGAAGAGTTGATCAAGAACTTGTCGCGAATTATGAACCGTGCGCGTCAAGATTCGATTACTACAGAAATTATGGAAATCGTCAGTGGTGCCGAGGCACTTGGTTCTGATGATGTCGATAGTGTCCGCGAAATGTCAGCTAGTTAGTTACGAAATTTTAAGCGAAATTAAAAGGGAGAAGTATGAGCACAGCAACAAATACAGACCGCAAAGATGGGCGAGTAGTCGCGATTGCTGGTCCGGTTATCGACGTCGAGTTTCCGCGTGGGTCGCTGCCAGAACTTAATCAGGCTCTAGAGTTCACGGTCACCGTTGACGGCAAGCCAAATGTCATTTTGGCTGAGGTTGCACAGCAACTTGGTCAGAGCCGCGTGCGCGCTGTGTGCATGAAACCAACCGACGGTTTGCGTCGCGGCACACCAGTGCGTGACACAGGCCGCGGCATCACCGTGCCTGTTGGCGACAAAACTCTTGGCCACGTCTGGAACGTGTGGGGTGATTGCCTCGACGGCAACAACGACGATTTCAAAGATGCTGAGCGTTGGGAGATTCACCGACCTGCGCCTGCGTTCGACACTCTCGAACCATCAAAGCGAATGTTCGAAACGGGCATCAAAGTTATTGACTTGCTCACGCCATATTTGGCTGGTGGAAAAATCGGTTTGTTCGGTGGTGCAGGTGTAGGTAAAACCGTTTTGATCACTGAGATGATCAACCGCGTGGCGTCAAAGCACGGTGGTGTGTCGGTGTTTGCGGGTGTTGGCGAGCGAACTCGTGAAGGCACCGACTTGCGTCTCGAAATGGAAGAGTCGGGTGTGTTCGAAAAAGCCGCACTAGTTTTTGGCCAAATGGATGAACCACCAGGCGTGCGCTTGCGTGTTGCGCTTTCGGCTTTGACAATGGCCGAATATTTCCGTGACGTAAAGAACCAAGACGTGTTGTTGTTCGTCGACAACATCTTCCGTTTCGTACAGGCCGGATCTGAAGTGTCGACGCTCTTGGGCCGTATGCCATCAGCCGTGGGTTACCAGCCGACGCTTGCTGACGAAATGGGCCAGTTGCAAGAGCGCATCACTTCAACACGTGGTCGTTCGATTACTTCGTTGCAGGCCGTTTATGTGCCTGCTGACGACTACACCGACCCAGCACCGTTTACGACGTTTGCTTTCTTGGATGCAACAACCGAGTTGTCACGACAAATCGCATCGTTGGGCATTTATCCAGCGGTAGACCCGCTCGCGTCGACCTCGACAATTTTGACGCCAGAAACCGTCGGTGATCGTCACTACGGTGTCGCGCGTCGCGTGCAAGAAATTTTGCAACGCTACAAAGAGTTGCAAGACATCATTGCGATTCTTGGATTGGATGAACTCTCGGAAGAAGACCGAATGACTGTTTCGCGAGCCCGCAAGGTGCAACGTTTCTTGTCCCAGCCATTCTATGTTGCTGAAGTTTTCACTGGCGTCAAGGGTGAGTATGTACCAACCGCGCAGACGGTCGAGAGTTTCGAAGCGATCATCAAGGGCGACCTTGATGATGTGCCAGAGCAGGCTTTCTTGAACGTCGGTGGCGTTGATCAAGTTTTGGCCAAGGCCAAGACGCTTCAAGATTCGGCAGCGTAAGTTTCGGTCGTCATGGCAGAGACAAGTTCACTCAAAGTTGAGGTGGTTTCACCAGAGCGCGTTTTGTTTTCTGGTGAAGCACGTCAAGTAATCACGCGCACATTGCAAGGTGGCGAAATCGCTTTCTTGCCGGGGCACGCGACTTTTTTGGGTGCGCTCGTCGAAAACCACACACGCATATATATGACAGATGGCAAAGTTCAAGATGTTGCCGTGCACGGCGGGTTCGTTGAAGTTGCCCCAGATCATGTGACGATTTTGTCTGACAGCGCCGAACTTGCTGAGAGCATCGATGTTGCTCGCGCGCGTGCAGCCCAAGAGCGTGC
>CAMDEC010000114.1 GCA_945893395.1 Bifidobacterium breve | reverse complement strand
GCCCGTGCAAAAGGTTTGACCAAGCGGCAAGCACTTTTCAAGCACGGCCTGCGAGTTGCAATTTCGCCGATGGCGACTTTTTTTGCTTATGGTTTTGGTCTCTTGATTGCCGGTGCAGCATTCACTGAAACGATTTATGGTTGGTACGGTATGGGGCAGTGGTTCATTTCGGCGGTGGGCAGGAACGACATCAACTCGGTGAGTGCAGTTGTTACGTTCACCGCAGTGCTGGTTCTTTTTTCAGGATTCTTGGCCGACATTATTTTGGCGATTCTTGATCCAAGAGTTAGGTCTCGAGCGTGACGATAGATGTTGCAACTTCAGTTGAGCGCATTTCGCGCGGTCAGTTAATTCGCCGACGCTTCTTCCGCAACAAGACGGCGGTTTTTGGTATCTACGTGATTGCCTTCATGTTTCTCTTTGCATTCGGTGGGCCATTAGTTGCCCAGTGGAGCTATTCAGAAAACGACTTCTCGAGTTTGTTGCAAGGCCCGTCACTGTCGCACTGGTTCGGTACGACTCAAGTTGGTGTCGACGTCTTTGCCCAGACCACCCGTGGGTTGCAGAAGTCACTTATCATCGGCCTGCTGGTCGCCGTATTTTCGACGAGTCTTTCTGCAATCGTGGGTTCAGTTGCCGGCTATCTCGGTGGTCGTACCGATAAAGCGAGTATGTGGTTTGTCGACATGATGTTGGTCCTGCCGTCGTTTTTGGTTCTTGTGATTTTGTCGCGCTTTTATCAGGGCAAAACTTGGTTGTTGTTGGTTGTCGGTCTCACAATTTTTGACTGGATGATCACCGCCCGGGTTGTACGTGGCCTCGCAATGAGTTTGCGTGAGCGAGATTTTGTTCGCGCCGCAAAATATTTGGGTGTGCCAACACGAAAAATTATCGTTCGCCACTTGTTGCCGAACATGGCGTCTGTGCTGATTATTGCGGCGACGCTGAACGTCGGCGGTGCGATTCTCGCCGAGACCGGTTTGTCATATCTTGGTTTTGGTGTTTCTGCACCAGATGTTTCGCTGGGCACACTCATCGCCGAAGGTACCGGCGCCGCACTCACTTATCCTTGGCTCTTTCTGTTTGCCGGTTCGATCCTGATTTTCACGGTTTTGGCTGTCAGTTTTATTGGTGATGGACTGCGCGATGCCTTTGACCCTGGTTCACTGCGTGTCAAGAAGAGCACTAAGTCATGACTAGTTCATTAATTGAAATTCGCAACCTCTCGGTTACGTTTCCAAGTGAGGTGGGCATTGTGCAGGCGGTGCGGGATGTTTCACTTGACATTCGTGCAGGTGAGGTGCTCGGCATCGTTGGTGAATCTGGTTCGGGTAAGACGGTGACTTCGTTGGCGACGATTGGTTTGTTGCCTGATAGCGCGACTATTTCTGGTTCGGTGATGTTCAATGGCGTCAACTTGCTTGAGTTGAATGATGATCAGATGTCGAAGTATCGCGGCAATCAGATTGCGATGATTTTTCAAGATCCGCTTTCGGCGTTGAATCCTGTGCATACAATCGGTCGTCAAATTGCCGAAGCGTTGTTGATTCATAAAGACATTTCAACTGAGGCCGCGCATAAGCGAGCGATCGAGTTGCTTGAGATTGTTGGTATTCCGCGGCCGTCTGAGCGTGCGCAGTCGTATCCGCACGAGTTTTCTGGTGGTATGCGTCAGCGCGTGATGATTGCACTCGCGATTGCCAACGAACCAAAAGTTTTACTTGCTGACGAACCGACAACGGCGCTTGACGTAACGGTGCAAGCACAAATTTTGGATGTTCTGAAGACTGCGCGCGATATGACGGGAGCAGCCATCGTTTTGGTTACACACGACCTGGGTGTTGTCGCTGGCATTGCTGATCGTGTGGCAATTATGTACGCCGGCAAAGTTGTTGAAGTCGGGCCCGTAGACGAGGTCTACGCCAATCCAGCGATGCCGTACACAATCGGTTTGCTGAACTCGATTCCAAGACTTGATGCGGCTTCAGGTGAGCGACTCACGTCGATCGCCGGCGCACCAGCCTCGCCAGTCAATTTGCCAAATGGTTGCGCTTTTGCCCCCCGTTGTCCGGCGGCGAGCAATGTGTGCGGTGAAAAAATTCCCGAGTTAATTAGCCTTTCGCCAACCCGCATGACGGCATGCGTTCGCCAGAGTGAAATTTTTGCTTTGCAAGACTCTGGCAAACTTTTTCAGAAAGGTCCGGCGCATGTTGTCTCGACAAGCAACAGCGATGCTATTGCCCTCGAGGTTCGTGGCTTGCAAAAAACTTTCCCATTGTTGAAGGGCTCGTTGTTGCGACGCCGAGTCGGTTCTGTTTATGCGGTCGATGGTGTCGATCTTGTGTTGCGCCAAGGTCATAGTCTCGCGCTGGTGGGCGAGTCTGGTTGTGGCAAGACCACGACGCTGCTCGAGATTTTGAACATGGTTGCGCCTGAAGCCGGCACGATCACGGTGCTCGGTCGTAATGTTGCAGATCTTTCAAAGTCAGATCGCCTAGAAATGCGTAAAGACGTGCAAATTGTTTTTCAAGATCCATTTGCATCGCTTGACCCAAGATTGCCAATCGGTGATGCGATTGCAGAGCCACTCGAGAACTTCGGAATGCCTCAAGCTGATCAAGATAAAAGGGTTGATGAGTTGCTCGAACTTGTGGGGTTGAATCCAAATCAAGTGGCAAAGTATCCGAATGAATTTTCGGGTGGACAGCGACAAAGAATTGCGATCGCTCGTGCGTTGGCGCTGAATCCTAAAGTTATTGCGCTTGACGAGCCAGTTTCAGCGCTTGATGTGAGCGTTCGTGCTGGCGTGCTCAACTTGCTTGCCGAGTTGCAAGAAAAACTGAACTTAAGTTATTTGTTTGTCTCGCATGACTTGGCAGTTGTTCAGCATGTTGCCGACGATATTGCTGTGATGTATCTCGGTTCAATTGTTGAGTCGGGGCCGGTGCGTGAAGTGTTTGCTAATCCGCAACATCCATATACACAGGCTTTGCTTTCGGCGGTGCCGATTCCTGATCCAAAAGTCGAGCGTGTACGCAAGCGAATTCTGTTGCAAGGCGAATTGCCGAGCCCAGCGAACCCACCTTCGGGTTGCCGCTTTCATACACGCTGTCATGTTCGTGCGACTTTGTCACCTGAACTTGCTGCTCGTTGCTCTAGTGAGCGTCCAATTCTTAGCGTGAGCAAGCACGGCGCCGTGGCTTGCCACGCCCCGCTGAACTAAATAAATCTCAACTTGGCAATCTAAGGTTGTCGCGTGAATAGTGAATGGCAAGAGGTCGACGGCGCTCTGCACAAAAAGTTTGAGTTTCGCAATTTCGCCGAGGCCTTTGCGTTTATGACGAAAGTTGCGGCAGTGGCCGA
>CAMDEC010000113.1 GCA_945893395.1 Bifidobacterium breve | reverse complement strand
TTGTATTTGCCCGAGTGCGCCTTTAGTGCCCGCACGGTTGCGACCAGCACGGCGGCATCAGGCACGAGACCCGAAGCACGACACTTGATGTTGAAAAACTTTTCGGCACCCATGTCCGCGCCGAAGCCCGCTTCAGTAATTAAATAGTCACCAGAATGAATACCGATCAAGTCGCCAACAATCGACGAATTGCCGTGGGCAATGTTGCCGAACGGTCCGGCGTGCACGATCACAGGGGTGTTCTCGATGGTCTGCAACAAGTTCGGCTTAATTGCATCAGCCATGATTACTGCCATCGAACCTGCACCGCTTAACTGCTCGGCTGTCACCGGCTTGCCCTGAGAATCGTAGCCAACGACGATTCGCGAGAATCGCTTGCGCATGTCTTCTTTTGAATTAGCCAATGCGAGAATCGCCATCACTTCTGACGCGGCGGTGATGTCGAAACCAGTCTGACGCACGACACCGTCCTCTTTGGTGCCAAGACCAATAATCAAGTTGCGCATCGAACGATCGTTGACATCCATCACTCGTCGCCAAGTGATGTTGTTGATATCAAGATCGAGTTCATTGCCCTGGTGCAAATGATTATCAACCATCGCTGACAACAAGTTGTGCGCTGCAGTCACCGCATGAAAGTCGCCGGTCAAATGCAAATTCAACAACTCCATCGGGATCACTTGGCTGTAACCGCCACCGGCAGCGCCGCCCTTGATGCCGAAAGTCGGTCCCATGCTCGGCTGACGCAAGCTGATCGTCGCCTTCTTGCCAATATGTTTCATCGCTTGACCCAAGCCAACAGTTGTCGTCGTCTTACCTTCACCCAATGGTGTCGGCGTAATCGCCGTTACTACGACATACTTTGCCTTGGGGCGCGACTTCAAGGAATCAATCGCATCGAGACTTATCTTGGCGAGACTTTTGCCATACGGCTCGAGAAATTCGCTGGCGATACCCATTTGAGAGGCGATCTCCGTCAGTGGCTTAGCCGTGGCTTTGCGCGCGATTTCAAGATCCGATGGAAACCCCATTTACTCCTCTTTCGATTTAGCCTTGCTCATATTTTTTGACATTTATGCGAACCTTCACTCTATAGACCGGGCTTCAGGCACCGACAAACTATCCCGAGTCGCTAAAGTTAAAGATTGATGGCAAAGCACAAGTTTGACCCTTTCATGCGAATAACCGAACCGATGGTTCGCGACAATGGCGTGTTGCGCGTTGCAACTTGGCAAGAGGCGTTGACCAGAGCTGCAAAAGGTTTAGCCGAAACACGAGATGCATTCTCGCCGACGGCAGTCGGCTTCTTTTCCTGTTCGAAGTCGACCAACGAGATGAACTTCATCGCCCAAAAGTTCGCTCGTGCCGTGATCGGCACGAACAACATCGATTCGTGTAACAGAACTTGACACGCACCTTCGGTGGTCGGTCTGGCCACCGTTTTCGGAGCCGGTGGAGGAACTAGTTCGTACGCCGAAGTTGAAACAACTGATGTAGTTGTGCTGTGGGGTTCAAATGCCCGTGAAGCGCACCCAATTTACTTTCATCACGTGCTGCAAGGTGTGCGCAACGGCGCAAAACTTTTCGTCGTTGACCCGCGACGAACCGCTTCAGCCGAGTTCGCCGATATCTGGCTCGGTCTAAATGTCGGCTCGGATATCGCACTGTCGAACACGATCGCTCGCGAAATTATTCATGCGGGTTTGGCCCACAAAGAATTCATCGAAGGCAGCACCACAAATTTTGTGGAATATGCAAAGTCAGTCGAACCGTGGACGCTTGAAGTCGGCAGCAAAGTCACCGGTGTGCCAGCAAATGCAATTCGCGAACTCGCCCACTCGTTTGCCAAAGCAGGTAGCGCGCAATTGTGTTGGACACTCGGCATCACCGAACATCACAACGGTGTCGACAATGTTCTCAGTCTGATCAACCTCGCACTTCTGTGCGGTCATGTTGGTCGAACAGGTGCAGGTCTCAGCCCATTGCGCGGCCAAAACAATGTTCAGGGTGGCGGCGACATGGGTGCGTTGCCGAACAAACTGCCCGGCTTCCAAGATGTCGAAGACGATGTTGCCCGCGAAAAATTCAATAAAAAGTGGGGCTGCATAATTCCTCCGAAAACCGGATGGAACCTTACAGAAATGTTTGCCGCAATGGAGCGCAAAGATCTACGAGCAGTTTTCGTAATCGGCGAAAACCCCGCTCAATCTGAAGCCGACGGCGCCCACGCCACGCACTTGCTCGAGAATCTCGACTTCTTGGTTGTGCAAGACATATTCATGACCAAGACTGCCGAACTCGCCGATGTGGTTCTGCCTGGTTCGGCATCGTGGTGTGAAAGTGACGGAACTGTTACGAACTCAGAACGCCGAGTGCAACGCGTGCGTAAGGCAATAAATTCACCGGGCAACGCCCATGACGATATTCAAATCATTGTTGACCTGGCTCGCGAAATGGGCCACGATTGGAAATATGCGTCAACCGAGGAGATCTGGGATGAACTTCGCAGCCTCTCTCCGATGCACGCCGGCATGTCGTATAAGCGCTTGGCAGAACTTGGCGGCATTCAGTGGCCATGCTTCAGCGAAGACAAACTCGAGCCATCTTTCTTGCACGGTCGCTTGTGGGACAAAGACCCAGCCAAGCGTGACCGATTGGCGCCGTTCAGTGTCGTGATCGACGAACCACCAGTTGAAGCCACATCGCCAGAGTTTCCTTTGCGACTGACAACTGGTCGAAGACTCGACTCTTACAATACGGGTGTTCAGACCCGCGGTTTCGATAGCCCCTTGCGTTTTGGCGAAACAATCGACGTTTCGCCTGAAGATGCCGAAAAGCTTTTAGTGCGCGACGCTGAGATCGTTCGCGTCAGTTCTTTGCGAGGTTCACTCGAAGTGCCCGTGCGCATCGACAAGAGTTTGCGACCTGGTCTCGTGTTCATGTCGATGCACTTCCCTGACCAGGTGAACACAAACTTGATAACCATCGATGCAACTGATCCAAAATCGGGTACTGCAGAATTCAAAGCAGCGGCTGTGAAAATCGAGCGAATTAAAGAGCGGGTGCCAATCGCCGGCGAATAATAATTTCTAGTGCTCTGGCACTGTGATTTGTTAGTGCTCTGGCACTGTGATTTGTTAGTGCTCCGGCACTGTGATTTGTTAGTGCTCTGGCACTAAAACGAACTTGCCAAAGTGCTTCTTCTCGAGAAACTCGCTTTGGGCTTTGGCGATATCTTGCAGAGCAAATGTCTTTGCCACGAGTGGCTTGATTTGATTTTTTTCGATGTAAGAAACAAGGTTTTTGAACACTGGCTCGTCCCACGCTGTGCAGCCGATAAGGGTTAAGTCTTTCAAATAGAAAGTTCTCAGGTCGAGATTCACGACTGGCCCACCGATC
>CAMDEC010000112.1 GCA_945893395.1 Bifidobacterium breve | reverse complement strand
TATACGACTTGTTCAGCGGCTGAAGCAAATCAGCGGCAATAAGTTTTGCCAACCCTGTGTCGGTCATGCCCAGAATCAGATCCGGTTTGAAAGTGCCGTTGCGCAATTTAGCGATCGCCGCTTCTTCTGTGTCGTAGATGCTGGTCACGACTTTGCAACCGAATTTTTCTTCGAAAATCGCGATCGACTCTGGATTCTGATAGTCGGCCCAGTTGAGAATTTCGAGCGTGCCCGACTCGTTGGGCACGCCGTCAGCAATTGCATCAGTTGTAACTGCCAATTTAATCGGGTTATCTGGCGTACCAATCTGCAAACCACCAACAACGGTGGGCGAAGACGAATCGCCGCATGCTGCGAGTAACGAGCCGCCAATTGTGATTGCACCCGAAGTAATGGCAAGGTTGCGCAGAAAATCGCGACGACCCATCGGTCTGAACGGTTGGTTGATCATGAACTAAACTTAGCAATGTGCGTTCGCTTGACCAAATAATCGAGGCCGAAGAGCAGACATTTCTGCAGCGAGTTCCGAAATCGATTGCCCTGCACGCGCAGGCGTCCAAGTCAATTCCTGGTGGGGTGGCCTCAAGTTGGGCGAGTTCGCGACCGACCCCGGTTTGGGTCAGTCATGGTTTGGGCGCCCACGTTTGGGATGTTGACGGTAACCGTTATGTCGATTTTCATGCCGGCTACGGCGCCAATGTTGTTGGTCATGCCAACCCTGCGGTCGTCGCCGCGGTGCAAGATCGCGTCACGCTCGGCACCCATTTCGCCCAACCGACGCCCGATTTAATTGTCGTTGCCGAAGAACTTGCCAAACGTTTCGGTTTGCCGCAGTGGCGATTCTGCAATTCGGGCTCGGAAGCAACCATGGACGCAATTCATTTGATGCGTGCCGTAACGGGAAAAGATTTGATCATCAAAATTGAGGGCTCCTATAACGGTCATCACGATTCTGTGCTTGTTTCAATTTTTCGCTCAACTAGTCAACTTGGACCAGAACAAGAACCGTGGCGAGTGCCAACCGCCGGAGTGCCCCAGGCGATAGCCGATCTGGTGCGCATCGTGCCATACAACGATCTGGTTGCGCTCGAGCGGGTGCTGACCGAATTCAAAAACGAAATTGCAGGCATGATCTTTGAGCCGATGATGATGAACGCGGGCATCATTGCGCCGCAAGACAATTATTTGCACGGAGTGCGCGAGTTGACCGCTAAGCACGGCGTGTTGTTGGCGTTCGACGAAGTCAAGACGGGTTTAGTTGTGCATCATGGCGGGGCGACAAAACTTTACGGCGTCACCCCCGACATCGTATGTTTGGCCAAGGCTCTCGGTGGCGGCGTGCCGTGCGGTGCGATCGGTGGTACTGACGAAGTGATGTCGGCGATAACCGATGGTCGCTACAACCAAATCGGCACATTCAACGGAAACCCGTTGACTATGGCGGCTGCTCGCGCGGTGCTGACACAAGTCATGACCCCAGATGTTTATGATCGCGCCAACGAACTTGGCTCATACATTTTGGGTAACGCACTCGAAACATTGCATCGCTACGGTCAGTCGGCCTACGGTTTTCAAGCAGGTTTCAAAGTTTGTGTCGTTTTCAGCGACAAGCCAGCAAAAAATTATCGAGAGTTCTTGGATATCAGCACGGGCATCAGCCATCTGCACTTCTTGAAACAATTTAATGGCGGCATCTTTTTGCCACCATGGGGCAAGAGCGAGTCGCTGACTTTATCGGTTGCACACACCAAGGCTGATGCTGACATTTATATTCAAAATTTGGTCGAGTTTGGCGAAGTTTTACAGTCGATGGGCGAGCGCGCCTCCAAAGTTTTTGCTGCTGGAAGTTATAACTAGTTTGAGATCTATTTGATTTCGTCGCGGTAACGACGAATCAGGTGCTTGCAATACCGCTCCATTTTTGTGTGAAAGGCGTTGGTAAATGAGCGCGAAGCCACACCGCGCTGCACTCGGACGCACACCGAAATGTCTTGCTGATTGACCATGTCGCTGAAACTGATAGTCGGCTCGAGATCGTATTCTGGGTTGTTGACGACTTCTTTTGGGAACAAATAATAGCTGTACACCGTCGTGTGTGTTGCCGACCGCGGCACGTATCGAGTCAGCACAGCAACTGTTGGTGAGAGGTCAATCAACATATTTGGGTAAACATAAGCACCGAAAACCGAATAGTCGTCTAAATCATCCATCGCTGGCAATAGCGGCAGATTTTCGTCTTTCTTAAACGACAACGATGTTGCACCAGGCGAGAGAGTCACGCCCCAGTCGGGTCGATCTGTTTGAGTCGTGCTACCAGTTTTATATATCGGAACCAAATCTACGAGCTCTGGGTGTACAACGGCGCAGTGCAAACACTCGCTGTAGTTTTCGGCGAGCACCTTCCAGTTGGCTTCAACTTCATCGATCGTTGTTCGCACGTTTTTAAGAGTTGCCAGATCGAATTTTTCAAGTTCGCGCGGTCGAGAGTAATGCTCGTCGAGCCATGTCGTTAGTGATGGAGCGTTCTCGTCGAGCGAGATGAAAATTGCGCCCTGCCACTCGTCGACCTTGACAGGCTTCAAGCCCAAAGTTGTGCGATCAATTGAATCTTTTTCGTGCAACGGCATGGCGACGAGTGCGCCTTCAACCGAGTAACTCCACGAATGATATGGGCAAGTGATTGCCCCACCAAAACCAGAACCACTTGCGTCACAGAGTTGCGAACCTCGGTGTTGGCAGACGTTGTAGAAGGCGCGCAGTTGGTTGTCGCGGTTGCGAAGAATCAAAATGCTTTCGTTGCCTATCTCTGCAACTAGGCGATCGCCGACCTTGCCTAATTCTTCGCTGAGTCCAGCGAAGCACCAATTGGTGCCGTATATCTTTTGCATCTCAAGATTGAAAATCTCAGGCGAGTTATATTCTTCGCGGTTAAAACTTTCACTGAGTCCGTTGATTTCTTTTTTCGTCATGAGTTCCATCCCATTCCAGTTGGTATATCTTCGTAGTCGACTGTCCATAGGCGACCACCATTTAGGTCTGATGCGTCGTAACAGCGATAGCCGAGCAGTCGTTGTTGAAGCGGTGTCAAAGTTTTGGCGCGCTCTTCGGTGACACCGAGGCAACTTGCCTCTTCGGGTGTCAACCAGCCATATATATATGAGATGTGCAGGCCGAAGCGTGCTTCGTCTTTGGTCTTGTTGGCGCCGGCGCTGTGAAGCACTTTTCCGGTGTAGATCATGCCGCTGCCTAGGGGCATGACTGCTTGCGTGATTTCGTCTTCGGTGGCTTCGCGCGAGAAGTCTGACCATTTGTGGCTACCAGGTACGACGCGCGTCGCGCCGTTCTCGGCTGTGAAATCAGAGAGCGCGAACATGCAACTGACTTGGCACACCGGTGTCTTCGGCGTGTTCATCGTCGGCCAGTCGTCTGAGTCACGATGCAT
>CAMDEC010000111.1 GCA_945893395.1 Bifidobacterium breve | reverse complement strand
TTTACACAACTCGTGCGCCCAGGTGCACCGGTGATCATGGGTTCGTTCGCTTCATCAATGTCGATGCAAACTGGCGCACCAACTTTCGGTACGCCCGAGCCGGCAATTGTTTTGTACACGATGGCTTCGTTGGCGCGTCGACTTGGTGTGCCGTTTAGATCAGGCGGTTCACTCACCGCGTCGAAATTGCCCGATGCTCAAGCGGCTTATGAGAGTGCGGCGACGCTGATTCCGACACTGATGGCCGGCACCAATTTTGTGTTGCACGCGGCTGGCTGGCTTGAGGGTGGGCTGGCGATTGGATATGAGAAATTTATTTTGGACGACGATCAACTAGGGATGATGGCAACATTTGCCAAAGGCTTGGATATCTCTCCCAACGGTCAGGCACTTGATGCAATTCGCGATAACCCACCTGGCAATCACTTTTTGGGCACGGCGCATACTCTGGCGAACTTCGAGTCGGCTTTCTATCGCTCGACGACCTCTGACAACTCGAGTTACGAACAATGGCTTGAAGACGGTGGCGACGATTCCGCCAAGCGAGCCAACAAGATTTGGAAAGAGCGACTTGCGTCATATGTCGCGCCGCCACTTGATGAGTCAATTGACGAGGCACTCAAAGAATTTATTGCCAAGCGCAAGAGCGAGTTGCCAGACACCTTCGGCTAAAAATCCTCTATCATTGGTTGAATGTCATTCTTTTCACGACTCAATAAATCCTCGGTTAAGGTCACACCAGCAGTAAAAGAGCTCGTCAGCAACATGCGCTACGAGTTGATACCGATGAAGAGCATCGAGCAAGGGATTCTTGATTTGCCGGCTGGCGCGCCAGTTTCGGTGACTTGTTCGCCAGTCAAAGGTATTGCGGCGACGCAAGAGATTTCTGCCCGGCTTATTGCCTCGGGGCATGAAGTGGTGCCACACTTTGCTGCGCGTCTGGTTGAATCACGTGAACATGTGACCAAACTTGCGTCCTGGGTGCGTGAGCAGGGGATTAAAGAAGTTTTTTTAATCGCTGGTGATGCTGAAAAGCCAGTTGGTCCATACAAAGACGGCGTCGAGTTGTTGCACGACTTTTTAGACAGCAACAGCGGCGTCAAGCGTGTTGGTTTTGGCAGTTACCCGGATGGTCATGCCTTCATCAGTCGCGAAGATCTCAGCACTGCATTGCATCACAAACAAAAACTGCTCGAAGAAGCAGGCGTGCAGGGTCTGGCTTCGACGCAAATGTGTTTTGATGTTGCGCTGATTCGTTCGTGGCTCGAGCAAGAGCGCAACAACGGCTTTAAAATGCCGATTCAACTTGGTGTGCCGGGTGTTGTAGACCGCACTCGACTGATGACTCTTGGTGTTCGTGTCGGTGTCGGTCAATCGATACGTTATTTGAGCAAGAACAAAACTTCGATCATCAAAATGCTTTCGCCTGGCGGCTATGACCCGACGGAACTTGTGGCTGGTTTGGCAAGCGATGCCCAACGCTTAAACATCGTGGGCCTGCATTCGTTCACTTTCAATAGCGTTGCAGATACAGCAGTCTGGCAGCGCGAAGTGATGGCTAGTTAGTGAAGGTAGATGTCGTCGTTATCGGCGCCGGCGTTATTGGCGGTGCGGTGGCGTTCGAATTGGCCAAGGCTGGTCGTTCGGTTGTAATTGTCGATAAAGGTTCGGCGGCAGGTGCTGGTTCAACTTCGGCATCGTCGGCGATTATTCGTTTTAGTTATTCGACGCTTGATGCAGTGTTGATGGCCTGGGAGTCTGCGCCAAAATGGGAGAACTGGGCCGACTATCTGGGTGTCGTCGACCCCGACGGTATGGCGAAATTTATTCGCACGGGTTATCTCGTATATCGCACCGAAGGTTATAGCGCAGAAGTCGTGCGCAAAATTTGGGATGAAATCGGAATTCCATATGAAATTCTCAGCGCCGATCAGTTGCGTAAGAAATTTCCGGCACTCGATGCCGGCAGTTATTGGCCACCGAAAAAGATCGACGACCCGGCTTTTGGCGATGACGCGGTCGGTGAGTTGTCGGGTCTTTATGATCCGTTAAGTGGTTTTATCGATGACCCGATGTTGGCCGCACATAATTTGGTGCATGCAGCAAAAGTGCACGGGGCGCAAACACGGTTCAAGCAAGAAGTTGTTTCAATCGACAACGACGGCAAAAAAATAATGGGCGTAACGCTTTTGAGCGGCGAAAAAATCGAGGCCACGATTGTGGTCAATGCGGCAGGACCACACGCGAGCAAAATTAATCGAATGGCCGGTGTCGCCAGTGAGATGAACATTCGTCATCGTCCGTTGCGCCAAGAGGTATATGTGGTGCCTGCGCCGAATGGATTCAAGTTGGAAGATGATGCGCCTGTCGTGGCCGATCTTGATACTGGCATTTACTTCAGACCACATCTGGGCGGTACTTTGAACTTGGGTGGCACCGAACCTGCGTGTGACGAACTGCAATGGGTTGAAGACGCAGATGATTGGCGCCAAGAGACGACCGTTGAAATTTGGGAGACGATGATGTTGCGTCTTGCGCGACGGATGCCGAATTTTGGCGTGCCGGTTTCGCCGTCGGGTATCGGCGCTCTATATGACGCCACAGATGATTGGGTGCCGATTTATGATCGCTCAAGTCTGGGTGGCTTCTTCATGGCATGTGGCACCAGTGGCAATCAATTTAAGAACGCGCCGTTGGCGGCGATTTTTATTCGCTTGCTAATCGAGGCTGCCGAGGCTGGCAAAAATCACGACGATCAACCAGTGCGCTATGTCGGGCCTCGATCGGGCAAAGAGATTAATATTGGCGCGTTCTCGCGTTTGCGACAAGCATTGGTGACATCCGGAACGGTTATGGGCTAAAACGCCAATGCGAACTTCGTTGAGCGACTTGCTCGCAACACGGAAAATTATTCTCGCTGATGGCGCAACCGGCACGAACTATTTTGCACTCGGTCTAACTTCTGGCGAGCCGCCCGAGTTCTGGTTGGATTCGCACCCCGAGCGAGTCGCCGATCTGCACCAGCGTTTTATTGATGCGGGCGCCGACATTATTTTGACGGACACATTTGGCTGCAATCGTCATCGTTTGAAATTGCATAATGCCCAAGCCCGAACATATGAACTGGCCAAGAAGGCTGCTGAAATTGCTCGCAGTGTTGCTGATGCTTGTTCGCGACCTGTTGTTGTTGCTGGTTCGGTTGGTCCGACCGGTGAACTGTTTGAGCCCCTTGGTGCGTTGACACACGACGATGCAGTAGCGAGTTTTGAAGAGCAAATTCGTGGACTAAAAGATGGCGGCGCTGATGTCGCGTGGATTGAGACGATGTCGGCGATTGAAGAAGTGCAGGCTGCCGCACAGGCGGCGATCAATGTCTCTTTGCCGTACACGGCGACATGCAGTTTCGACACGGCGGGTCGAACGATGATGGGGCTAAAGCCAGATGGTTTGGCTGAAGTTTTCGCC
>CAMDEC010000110.1 GCA_945893395.1 Bifidobacterium breve | reverse complement strand
CCCCCCCCCGAAAGGCTTATCGCAAACCCAGCCAGCCAGCCATCAGTCGCAACTCGGCGGTGAGTGCGTCGTTAATCGCTGAGCGTTTAATTCCCTTTTCGGTGTGCACGCTGTGCACCAACAGTTTTGAATTCTCGCGGTCAGCTTTTAAGTCAACGCGGCCCACCATCTGGCCATTCATCATGAACGGCAACACGTAGTAGCCAAACTTGCGCTTTTCTTTAGGCGTATAAATCTCGATGCGATAATGAAAATCAAACAACCGTTCGTTGCGAGGTCGACACCACACGAGTGAATCAAACGGTGAAAGTAATGCGGTGGCATAAAGTTTTTTAGGCAGTTTGGCACTGCGATGCACAAATGCCTTTTCTTGCCAACCATCAACAGCAACTGCGCGCAACCCGCCTTCTTCTACCAATTCGGTAATGAGTTGCTTGACTGCTGCTGGCTTTTGTCGGTAATAGTCGGCCAAGTCGCCAATAGTTGCCACGCCCTGCGCGATAGCCGAACGCACGAGTAGTTGTTTTCGTGCGTCATGCTCGGTCGGCGTCGGGGCATCTAACACTTTCTTAGGCAACACACGCTCGGGTGTGTCGTAAATGCGCGCAAAGTCGGTGCCGCGACCACGAGACATTAATTGCCCCGTCAAAAATAAATATTCGAGTGCAGTTTTTGACTTGTCCCAATCCCACCAAGACGATTTTTTAGTAGTTCGGGTAGATAGTTCTCGCGCGGAGGTTGATCCATTAACTTCGACGTGTTTCAAAATTCGTTTGACAAACGCTTTGTTCTCGACATAAAAACTTGTCAAGCCCCAGTGCTTTAATCTGCCAGTGCGCGCGGCGTTCATCTTCCAACGAAATAATGGCTGAATTTCGACGGGTAGATGCGCGGCTTCGTGCCCCCAATATTCAAAAATCTTTCGCAACTCTGTGGCTTTGCTTATCGCATTGCGGTCGTGATTGCCCAGCCTCGAGAATAGCGGCAACTCTTGACTTCGAACAAGCACATTCACAGAATCAATTTGCACGACGCCTAGTTTCGTAAAAAGTGCGACGACATCACTAGTCGACGATTTAGATTTTGTGCGCGGTTGGTCGAAACCTTGCGCGGCAAGGGCTAACGAACGAGCTTCAACGATCGTTAGTTCGTCGAGCCGTTTTGGCATCGCAGACTTTTTCTAGTCGGCGACTGTGATCGTGATCGATTTAATGACGATATCTTCAACAGGTCGGTCGCCAGGTCGCGTCGCAACATTTTGCATTGCATCAACAATCTCGAGACCTTTGACAACTTGACCAAACAACGAATAAAGCGGCGGTAACGAGACACCACTTGGGCCGCTGATGATAAAAAATTGCGAACCGTTCGTGTTCGGGCCGGCATTCGCCATCGCCACGCTGCCGATTTGGTATTTGCCAGGCTTGGGCAGTTCGTCGCTGAATTTGTAGCCAGGGCCGCCGCGGCCGCTGCCTTCAGGGTCGCCACCTTGGCACATGAAGTTTTTGATGATGCGATGAAAAATCACGCCGTCGTAATAGTGGTGTGCGGCGAGATAGACGAAGTTGTTGACGGTCAGTGGCGCAGCCGCTGCATCAAGAGCGATGACCATCGTGCCAATCGTCGTTTCGAGCGTCGCGCTATATCGCTTGGCTGGGTCAATGCCCATTGGGGGCATGCTGGCGAATTTTTTTGTGACCGGCGCCGAGCCGTCAAGGGGCGGAAACTGTGATGATTGTTCATTATTCATAGCCATGAACCCTACACTCGTGTCATGCCAGAAACGACAGCCAACGATGCAGATAACAAGATGATCGAGGCGATTGAGCGCGATCTAAACGATGTTGATGTCGCAATGGATCGTCTTGAGAAAGGCACTTACTTCAGCGATGAAGTAACCGGCGCCGTGTTGCAACCCGCGTTCATCGCCGCCAACCCACTCGCCCGCCGCAACAAATAACTAGAACATCGGGTAATTGTCGTCGGAGACGTTGCCGTTCTGGCCGTCGCCCCGTGAGCCACGCTTGAAAAGACGACTGAAAAAATTAATTAGCGATTTCAATAATCCCGAAAAGATTTTCACAGCAATAAGTCTCGCACAAGCAACTTGGCCACTACCGAGTAGCCGGCGTCTGTCAAGTGAACGCGATCGACAAACAGCCATTCAGGTTGCTGTAGTTCAGAAGCGATGTTGAGATCAATAAATTTCAGACCCGTTCTGGAGCAAATCGCTTGCAGATCTTGCATGTATTGCTGCTTGCGTTCAGCGAGTTCGGTCAAAACACGCGAAAAACCCTCGGCTTCTTGATCTAAGAGTTTGAACAATTCGGTTTCTTGTGTGGTCAACGACTTTTGCACCCACGGAGCAAACGGTTGCAAGACAAACGAAGCCACGGTCGCATGATGCTTTGCCAACATCTGAAAATATTCACAATCACGCTCAAAAACCGTGAGCATCGCCTCATACGACTCGGCTTTTGACGCGGCTGTATGTGGCGCTAGTTGAGCGTGTTGTTTTTTGCCCACGCCGAAACGCTCGCGCAAACCGACCATTAGTTGTCGAGCAAGAGCACGGTTGCCGACTTCGGCACTGCGCATCTGCGACTCGAATAAGCCTTGATGAAAAAATGCCCCGAACATCTTTGAAAAACTGCCTCTCATCAGCGATCGCGTCAAGTTATTGGCGCCCGACATGACAACAATTGGTCCATCAATTTTTTTTGTATTCGACAGGTGCACCAAAATCGCTTCTTGGGTCGAATTAAACGCACGGCCACCAAAATTGTGCCAGTTGAATTTCGTCTTGGCATTCAACAAACTCGGAATCGTCGTCGCATCGCTCGTCGCACCGATGCCGAACACACTGCTGCCACCCACCAAAAGCGCTGTCGGTGCGCCAGGTTTGCTACCAGTCGTGTTGCGAAAACCAAATTCGTTTGTCGTCACCGATTTGAGCGCAACATTTCGCGGATGAAAATACATCAAATGTGGCACCCACTCTTGGCGCATACCAAGTTCGTCGTAGTCGCGCATCTGCGGCACGATTAAATTGCGTTGCTCGACTGCGGCGCGAGACTTTTTAACGCTGGCGCTCAAAATGATCCTTTAGTAACGGCGATTTGTCGACCCAATAACTTTTTGCGTTGCCTTTGCCGGTTAATTTGCCAAGACCGAGTGAACGGCGCACGACACCCGCGACGACGATGCCACACCAGACGAAGAAAACGAAACTGCGCTTAATCAAGAGCGAACTCTTTTTGCCAATCTGAGTCGTGCGCCAGTGCCGATTGTTCAGATTTTGCGAGCAGCATCGAACCGATCACGAGATAATCCATGTCGGTGCGCATGAAACATGTGTATGCCTCTTGCGGCGTGCAAACAGGCGGCTCGCCACGCACATTGAACGAAGTATTGAGCAGCACCGCGCAATCGTGGCGTTGCTTGAACACGCTGAGCAAACTGTGGAACTC
>CAMDEC010000109.1 GCA_945893395.1 Bifidobacterium breve | reverse complement strand
GTGGCTCGGGCATCGGCAATGCGATCGCTGATGCAATGACGCAGGCTGGTGCTCGCGTTGTTGTCTGTGACGTCAACAACACGACAAAGCCAAATTATGTTTGCGATGTTTCTAATTCGCGTGATGTCGCAACTATGTTCGCGGCGATTCAACGCGACCTTGGTGGCCTTGATGTTTTGGTAAACAATGTCGGTGTGCCTGGGCCGACTGCGCGTGTTGACGAGATGGATGCCGACGCATACGACGAGTGCGTGCGCATAAATCTTGGCGGCACATTTCGCTGCACCTCGGCTGCTGTGCCGATGTTGCTCAAGACTCGCGGTTCGATCATCAACATTTCGACGAGCGCCGGAATATTCGGCTATCCGTTGCGGTCGCCATATGTTGCCGCAAAATGGGGGATCATCGGGCTCACAAAATCTTGGGCGATGGAACTCGGCGCCGAGGGAGTTCGTGTAAACGCAATTTGTCCGGGATCTGTCAGTGGCCCACGCATGGATGGCGTGATCGATCGTGAAGCGGCCGCAACTGGCGTGAGCCCGCAGAGCGTTCGCACTGGCTATGAAAATCAGGTTTCGATGAAAACATTCATCGATGCCACGGATATCGCCGCAGCAGCCGTTTTCTTAAGTTCGCCCGCGGCGAGGTTCATCACTGGCCAAGTTTTGCCAGTGGATGGCAATATTGAGACGATGCGCGCCTAGTATTTTTCGGGGGATAAATCATGCCAGCAATCGAACTTGACGGCTCGGTAACGCTAAAGAATTTATTTAAGTCGTACGGCGACCGAGTAGTGGTCAACGATGTTTCGCTTGAAATTAAAGCTGGCGAGTTCTTTTCGATGCTCGGCCCGTCTGGTTGTGGAAAAACAACAACTCTACGTATGATCGGCGGATTCGAACAGCCTGATAGTGGAAATGTTTTTATCGACAATCGTGATGTGACACGCGACGAGCCAGAGGAGCGACCGTTGAACACGGTGTTTCAGAACTATTCGCTGTTTCCGCATCTGAATGTAAAAGAAAATGTCAAATTTGGTTTGCGTTTCGAGAACTCGTTCACCAAAAGTGCCAAACCAGCCGACCAACGAGTCGGCGAGGCACTCGAACTGGTGCAACTCGGCAATTTTGGCGAGCGTCGCGTGCACCAGCTTTCGGGTGGCGAGCAGCAACGCGTGGCGCTTGCTCGTGCGCTGATACTTGAGCCAAGTGTTTTGTTGCTTGACGAACCGCTCGGTGCGCTTGATGCGCAATTGCGCGCCAGATTGCAAATCGAACTAGCAACTTTGCAACGTCAAATCGGCATCACATTCGTCTATGTGACCCATGATCAACACGAGGCATTCACCATGAGCGATCGGATTGGTGTGATGCGCGAAGGGCGTTTGATGCAAATCGGTGCCCCCCGCGAACTATATGAATTGCCTAACTCAGTCGAGGTTGCCCAATTTGTGGGTGCGGCGAATTTGATCTCGGGTGAGGTAACTTCGCGCAGCGTTGTCGAATTTGCTGGAGAGAAATTTGTCTGCCCTGATTCTGCGCCAATTGGCAAAGGCATGATGATGATTCGCCCCGAGCGAATTCGAATCGGCTCTGGTTCGCACAAAGCATTGATTGAACGCGTAACTTTTGCTGGCTCAAGTTTGCGGGTTGCTCTCAAACTTGGCGCGGTAACAATCAACGCCGAAGTGCCAAACGATGAAACTTCGGCGAGCCTTCTTGCGGGCCAAGAGACGACGATTGATGTGTTGCCCGACGCCGTGCGCGTCTTGCCGCTTGCGAATTAGATAATTATTTAGCTATCCATCTGCGTGACATCGGCAAGCGCTGCTCTCAGGCCGCCGCGTTCACCATGTCGTTTGCGCCAGGTTGATAATCCGAATAGTCCGATAATTAGCACCGTGAATGATGTCAGCACAAGAAGCGTCGCCAGCGCGTTGAGCGCAGGCGTTGCACCGCCACGTACCGACGAATAAATTCGCAGTGGCACAGTCTCTGAACTGACGCCAGCCGAGAGAAAACTTGTGATCACAAAGTCGTCGATCACGGTCGCAAACACGACTACGAGGCTCGCCATAACTGAAGGCCAAAGCATCGGCAGTAACACGAAGCGCATCGCTTGCCAGCGAGTCGCACCCAAGTCGCGCGCCGCCTCTTCAAATGATGCGCCAATAGAAACGAGTCTGGCGCGCACGATGACGACGACAGTGGCCAGCGCAAATGTGACATTGCCCAACAACTGCGCAACAAAGCCAAGAGGCACGGCCGTAAATAATCGTGTGAAGGTTAATAGCAATGCCGCACCGACGACTATTTCCGGCGTGATCAGCGGTGCTGAGGTCAAGCCCTGCACAAAGTTCGCACTTCGGCCACGAATGCGCTGCGAACCGATCGCTAACGCGATGCCGAGCGGAGTGACGACCAGCAAAGTTGCGAATGCCAACACGAGCGAGTTGGAAATTGCATTTCGGGTTTCATCATTGCGGAAAATTGAGGCGTATGGGTCGGTGATCCACCAGCGCAGCGAGAAGCCTTGCCACACCGTGCGACTTCGGCCGTCGTTAAATGAGTAAATCACGGCAATCAGCACCGGCACGAGGCTCCAGATGATGTAGCCCCAAATCACAAAAGCAAGTGGTGAGACGCGTCGCGTTCTGGTTGAGTTGACCGTGTTCATCGAATCATCTCGTCACTTGTCGAGATTGTTGGCGAGTGCTACGCAGATAGAACGACATGAACAACAACAAGAACAGCGACAGCGCAAGCACGAGCAGCGCACCATTTTGTGGCAGAGTGCTGGCATTCAAAAAGAAATCGATCTGGTTGCCGATCATTTCGGTGCTGGGTGAACGTGAAAGCAAATCGTTTGTGTAATAGTCGCCGAACATCGGCAGTGCAATCAAAATGCCGGCGGCGACCAAGCCCGCTTTTGACATTGGCACAGTGACCAACCGAAATGCTTGACGCGGCTTTGCACCAAGGTCGCGTGCTGCGTCGACCAAACGCCAATCGAGGCGCTCAAGTGTGGCGTAGAGCGGCAAGATTAGAAACGGAATATATCCATAAACCAAGCCGAGAATCACCGTGATTGGAGACCCGTCAAGCCAGTTGTAGTTGACGCCGAAATTGCGCATGAACCGCGTGAACAAGCCGTCGACGCTGAGTAGGTTGACCCAAGCCAACATCCGCATTAAATAGTTGACCCAGAACGGCACAATAATCAGCACTAGCAAAAGTAGTTTGCGTTTGCCGGCGTGTCGAGCCAAAAAGTAGGAAATCGGAAAACCAATCACAAAGCAAAGAGTCATTGCACAGACGACGTAGACAACAGTGCGAATCGCGACACCTTGCAGCGGGCCTGTTGCAAGGCTCGTGAAAATTTGTTTCGCTTGCACGAAATCCCATGACAGAGGATTCCATTGCGGCACGGCGTCTCGAAATACCGGGTCGATGGTGCCGAACGCGACGCACGCCACCGCGTAAAACGGAATCAC
>CAMDEC010000108.1 GCA_945893395.1 Bifidobacterium breve | reverse complement strand
ACCGAGCGTGAAGCGCGCGAGGCGGCACGGCGATTATTGTCGCGACTCGACTCAGTCACGGGTGACGCCATTCGCGCCAAGTCGCTTGACTCGACTTCGACCGGGGTCAATCGTCAGAGCGAGTTGCGCACCGCGGCCGACGACGAGGGGTACATCGAGCAAAATCTTTGGACAGGTGTGGGTCGTGCGCGTAGCGGGGCAGGCATCGCAATTGTTGGCGACCCTGATCAGGTGACGACAAAGCTGAACGAACTTATTGACGTCGGAGTTTCGGCATTTATCTTGTCGGGCTATCCGCACCTGAAAGAGTGTGATTTATTCGCAAAATATGTTCTGCCAAAAATCAACCACGGTCCACTTTCGTTGGCCCACACACCAGCCACCCTCGACTAACTAGTTGAATCTTTCGCGCTACGCCGCGAAAAACTAGTCGAGGCGACAGTTGATGCGTTTGATGCCGTTGATGAAACTGCTCTGCAGATAGGCGGGTTCGCCCGTGATCCGTAGGTTCGGCACGCGACGGCGAATCTCGTCGAACATCATGGCGATTTCGCGTCGCGCCAAGTTCGCACCCAGACAAAAGTGCGGTCCACCGGCGCCAAAACCAATTTGGGTGGGTTGCGCTGTGCGGGTCACATCAAACTTGAACGGGTTGACGAAGATGCGTTCGTCGCGGTTGCCAGAATTATAGAACAGCACTACTTTTTGACCAGACTTGACTTTGAATCCGTTGATGTCAGTGTCCTCAGTCGCGGTGCGCCGGAAGTGAATCACCGGTGTTGCCCAACGCACGATTTCTTCGACTGCAGTCTTCGTATTCAGATCAAAGTTTTCAAACCAAATCTTGCGCTGATCTGGATTCTCGGTCAGGGCCAACATGCCATGCGTAATTGCATTTCGAGTCGTTTCATTGCCTGCCACAACCAGCAAAATAAAGAAACTGCCGAATTCTTGGCTAGTTAGCCGTTCACCGTCCACGACGGCGTGCATCATCACGCTCGTCAAATCTTCGGTGGGGTTGGCGAGTCGTGTTTCACCCAACGCCTTGGCATAAGAAAACATTCCGATCGCTGCCTCCATCAGCCGTTCGATGGTTCCACCAAAATCGGGGTCACCCGCGCCAAGAATCGTGTTCGTCCATTCAAAAATCTGTCGTTCATCTTGTTCGGGGATGCCCATCATCTCGCAGATGATTTGCAACGGAAACTTGGCGGCGACTTCGTCGACGAAGTCGAACTCTTTGTCGGCATATTTATCCATCACAGAATCAATGATCGTTCGCGCCTTGACTTTTACATATTCTTCGATGCGCGCAATCTCGCGTGGTGTAAAACCTTTCGAGACGATTGATCGCAGGCGAAAATGTTTCGGATCGTCCATACTGATCATCGAGCCGAAGAACTCGTTGAGTTCTTGTGACAGATCAATGATGTTCGAACCCTTGCCGCTGCAGAAAAGTTGCGGATTTCGACTCACATGCCAAATGTCGTCGTGGCGGGTGAGGGCGATATAGCCGGGACCCTTCGGGGCAATCGCCAATTCCATTTCTTCGTAAAATCGATATGGGTCTTCGTTGCGTAGTTTGGCAAATGCCGATTCGCGAAAGTCGCGGGGAGCCCGCCAAAACTCCGGGGCCGAGAGGTCGATGTCTTCAAGTCGCACATCAAACAACTGCATGGTTCAAGAATAGAACTCTGGCGCGCCAAACTCTGAATCAGACGCCGTGGCTTCAGATATTGTCAAAGGATGGAAAAGAAAGCCTTATTTAAAGACAACGTTGGCGAAAAGCGCACAGAAATTAGCTCCGAAATCGAATATCGAAAAGAGCGCACTGAGATGTTCGCTCAGATGTCAGCCACAGATGTAGCCGAAGCTCCGTTCGTGTACTTGGATCGCCAGTTGGTCACGTTGATTTTGACCCGTATTCATTTGTTTGAGAAGATTTTGAATGTTCACGGCTCAATTATCGAGTGTGGAGTGCATCGAGGAAATTCACTGATGCTCTATCAGCATCTTTCAACAATTCTTGAACCGTCTAATTTCAACAGAAAGATTATCGGCTTTGATACTTTTGAAGGGTTTCCTTCTGTGACCAAGCATGATCCAGAAGGCGTTGTCGGGCATATGCAAAATACCGACTATCAGCATTTGACGAACTGGGTCGCGCTGCAAGATAAAAATCGCACCATAGGCCATATTCCAAAAGTTGAACTTGTAAAAGGCGATGCGATTAAGACAATTCCGCAATATGTAAAAGACAATCCCTATTTGATAGTTGCTTTGCTATACATGGATTTCGATATTTATGAGCCGACGACGGTTGCGTTAAAGCATCTTTTGCCACTTGTGCCCAAAGGGGGAGTAGTCGGTTTTGATGAGGCTGGCCAGAAGCGTTGGCAGGGCGAGACTGTGGCGCTGAAAGAGAACATTTCACTATCGGGTGTGCGCCTGCAGAGATTTTACTATGACGCCCATGTTTCTTATTACGTAGTCGAATAACTTCGCTCTCAGACCAGGTAACGGCTAGGGTTTTGCAACGCTAAGAGTTAAAAACAGGGAGCAACAGTCATGTCAGAAGCAGTCATTGTCGCCACAGCCCGAAGCCCAATTGGTCGTGCGAATAAGGGCACACTCACCGAATTGCGTCCCGATGACATGTCGGCGCAGATCGTGCGCGCGTTGATGGCCAAGGTGCCACAACTCAAAGCCGATGATGTCGAAGATTTGATGCTGGGATGCGGTCAGCCTGCGGGTGAAGGTGGTTTCAACATCGCTCGCGTCGTAGCCGTACTCGCCGGGCTCGCCAACGTTCCTGGCGTAACCGTGAATCGTTACTGCTCATCGAGTTTGCAGACGATTCGCATGGCGGCGCACGCGATTAAATCTGGTGAAGGCGATTGCTTCATAGCTGCGGGCGTCGAAACCGTGAGTCGTTATGCATCTGGTGCAAGCGACACCGCACCGAATGCAATCTTCAAACCATCAGGTGAGCGTACCAAAGCACGCGCCGTGGGCGGTCAAGGTGTTTGGTCGCCAGCAAGTGGTTTGGCCGACATGTATATCGCGATGGGTCAGACCGCTGAAAATGTTCGCGAACTCGAAGGCGTAACGCGTCGCGAGATGGACGAATTCGGTGCGCGCAGTCAGCAACGCGCGGTTGCCAACCAAGAAAACGGTTTCTTTGAGCGTGAAATTACGCCACTCACATTGCCGAACGGCACTGTTGTCGCAAAAGACGACGGCCCGCGAGCCGGCACAACCGTTGAAGCACTTGCCGGTCTCAAGCCGGTATTTCGCCCTGACGGTGAAATCACCGCAGGCAATGCGTGTCCGTTAAATGATGGTGCCGCTGCAGTCATGGTGATGAGCGACACCAAGGCCAAACAACTCGGCATTAAGCCTTTGGCGCGAATCGTTTCGTCGGGTGTGTCGGGTTTGAATCCAGAAATCATGGGTCTTGGTCCAATCGAAGCGTGCCGTCAAGCTCTCAAGCGTGCAGGCATGACGATTGATCAAATCGATTTGGT
>CAMDEC010000107.1 GCA_945893395.1 Bifidobacterium breve | reverse complement strand
ACCGAGCGTGAAGCGCGCGAGGCGGCACGGCGATTATTGTCGCGACTCGACTCAGTCACGGGTGACGCCATTCGCGCCAAGTCGCTTGACTCGACTTCGACCGGGGTCAATCGTCAGAGCGAGTTGCGCACCGCGGCCGACGACGAGGGCTACATCGAGCAAAATCTTTGGACAGGTGTGGGTCGCGCACGCAGCGGGGCGGGCATCGCAATTGTTGGCGACCCTGATCAGGTGACGATCAAGCTGAACGAACTCATCGACGCCGGAGTTTCGGCGTTTATCTTGTCGGGCTATCCGCATCTAAAAGAGTGTGATTTATTCGCAAAATATGTTCTGCCAAAAATCAACCATGGTCCACTTTCATTGGCCCACACACCAGCCACCCTCGACTAAAGCCATCCTCGACTAACTAATTAATTCGAGCTTCGCCGCGAAAAACTAGTCAAGGCGACAGTTGATGCGTTTGATGCCGTTGATGAAATTGCTCTGCAGATAGGCGGGTTCGCCCGTGATCCGTAAGTTTGGCGTGCGACGGCGAATTTCGTCGAACATCACGGCGATTTCGCGTCGCGCCAAGTTTACGCCCAGACAAAAGTGCGGTCCACCGGCGCCAAAACCAATTTGCGTGGGTTGCGGTGTGCGGGTCACGTCAAACTTGAATGGGTTGGCGAAAACGCGTTCGTCGCGATTGCCAGAGTTGTAGAACAGCACTACTTTTTGACCAGCATTGACTTTGAATCCGTTGATGTCAGCGTCTGCAGTCGCGGTGCGACGGAAGTGAATCACCGGTGTTGCCCAACGCACGATTTCTTCGACTGCAGTTTTCGTATGCAGATCAAAGTTTTCAAACCAAATCTGGCGCTGATCAGGATTCTCGGTCAGAGCCAACATGCCATGAGTAATCGCATTTCGAGTCGTTTCGTTGCCAGCCACCACGAGCAGAATAAAGAAACTGCCGAATTCTTGGCTGGTGAGCCGTTCACCGTCCACAACGGCATGCATCATCACGCTCGTCAAATCTTCGGTCGGGTTGGCGAGTCGCGTTTCGCCTAACGCCTTGGCGTAAGAAAACATGCCGATTGCAGCATCCATCAGCCGTTCGATGGTTCCACCAAAATCGGGGTCGCCTGCACCCAGAATCGTGTTCGTCCATTCAAATATTTGTCGTTCGTCTTGTTCGGGGATGCCCATCATCTCGCAGATTATTTGCAACGGAAATTTGGCAGCGACTGCGTCAACGAAGTCGAATTCTTCGTCGGCATATTTATCCAACACAGAATCGACGATCGTTCGCGCCTTGACTTTTACATATTCTTCGATGCGCGCAATCTCGCGTGGTGTAAAACCTTTCGAGACGATCGAACGCAGGCGAAAATGTTTCGGGTCGTCCATGCTGATCATCGAACCGAAGAACTCGTTCAGTTCTTGTGACAGATCAACGATGTTCGAACCCTTGCCGCTGCAGAAAAGTTGCGGATTGCGACTCACATGCCAAATGTCGTCGTGGCGGGTGAGGGCGATATATCCGGGGCCCTTCGGGGCGATCGCCAGTTCCATTTCTTCGTAAAATCGGTATGGGTCTTCGTTGCGTAGTTTGGCAAATGCCGACTCGCGAAAGTCGCGTGGAGCCTGCCAAAACTCTGGGGCCGAAAGGTCGATGTCTTCAAGCCGCACATCAAACAACTGCATGCCCCAAGAATAGAACTCTGGCGCGCCAAACTCTGAATCAGACGCCCGGCTTCAGATATTGTCAAAGGATGGAAAAGAAAGCCTTATTTAAAGACAACGTTGGCGAAAAGCGCACGGAAATCGCTTCAGAAATTGAGTACCGCAAAGAACGCCTGGAGATGTTCGCTCAGATGTCAGCCGCAGATGTAGCCGAAGCTCCGTTTGTGTACTTGGATCGTCAGTTGGTCACGCTGATTCTGACCCGTATTCATTTGTTTGAGAAGATTTTGAATGTTCATGGCTCAATTGTCGAGTGCGGTGTACATCGCGGGAATTCACTGATGCTCTATCAGCATCTTTCAACAATTCTTGAACCGTCCAATTTCAACCGAAAAATCATCGGCTTTGATACTTTCGAAGGATTTCCTTCTGTGAGTAAGCATGATCCAGACGGTGTTGTCGGGCATATGCAAAATACCGACCATCAGCATTTGGCAAACTGGGTCGCACTGCAAGACAAAAATCGCACCATAGGCCATATTCCAAAAGTTGAACTTGTAAAAGGCGATGCGATTAAGACAATTCCGCAGTATGTCAAAGACAATCCCTATTTGATAGTTGCTTTGCTTTACATGGATTTCGATATTTATGAGCCGACGGCGGTCGCATTAAAGCATCTTCTGCCACTTGTGCCCAAAGGAGGAGTAGTCGGTTTCGATGAGGCAGGTCAAAAGCGTTGGCAGGGCGAGACTGTTGCGCTGAAAGAGAACATTTCGCTATCAGGTGTGCGCCTCCAGAGGTTTTACTATGACGCCCATGTTTCTTATTACATAGTCGAATAACTTCGCTCTAAGACCGGCTAACGGCTAGGGTTTTGCGACGCTAGAAATGCAAATTTTAAGGAGCCTGAGTCATGTCAGAAGCAGTCATTGTCGCCACAGCCCGAAGCCCAATTGGTCGCGCGAATAAGGGCACACTCACCGAATTGCGTCCCGATGACATGTCAGCGCAGATCGTGCGCGCGTTGATGGCCAAGGTGCCACAACTCAAAGCCGATGATGTCGAAGATTTGATGCTGGGATGCGGCCAGCCTGCGGGTGAAGGCGGTTTCAACATCGCTCGCGTCGTAGCCGTGCTCGCCGGGCTCGACAACGTTCCTGGCGTAACCGTGAATCGTTACTGTTCATCGAGTTTGCAGACGATTCGCATGGCGGCGCATGCAATTAAATCTGGTGAAGGCGATTGCTTCATCGCTGCGGGCGTCGAAACTGTGAGTCGTTATGCATCTGGTGCGAGCGACACCGCACCGAATGCAATTTTTAAACCATCAGGTGAGCGCACCAAAGCACGCGCCGCGGGCGGTCAAGGTGTTTGGTCGCCAGCAAATGGTTTGGCCGACATGTATATCGCGATGGGTCAGACCGCTGAAAATGTTCGTGAACTCGAAGGCGTAACGCGTCGCGAGATGGACGAATTCGGCGCGCGCAGTCAGCAACGCGCGGTTGCCAACCAAGAAAATGGTTTCTTTGAGCGTGAAATTACGCCACTTACATTGCCGAATGGCACAGTTGTCGCAAAAGATGACGGCCCGCGTGCCGGCACAACCGTTGAAGCACTCGCCGGTCTCAAGCCGGTATTCCGCCCCGACGGTGAAATCACAGCGGGCAACGCGTGCCCGTTAAACGATGGTGCCGCTGCGGTCATGGTGATGAGCGACACCAAAGCCAAACAACTCGGCATTAAGCCTTTGGCGCGAATCGTTTCGTCGGGTGTGTCGGGTTTGAATCCAGAAATCATGGGTCTTGGTCCAATCGAAGCGTGCCGTCAAGCTCTCAAGCGTGCAGGCATGACGATTGATCAAATCGATTTGGT
>CAMDEC010000106.1 GCA_945893395.1 Bifidobacterium breve | reverse complement strand
ATTTATTGGATAAGTGCTTCAACAAACGCCTGAGTGCACTTGGGGTCGGCGTAATACAAGAAAAGTGACGGCTCAATTAGTTCGAGTTCAAGTACGCAGTAGTTGCCTTGATTGTCACGAACAAGATCAACTCTGGCATAAGTCGTCGCGCCAAATTTCGCCGAGACAAAATTGATTGCCGATTGCGCAATTTCAAGTTGACTAGTCGTGGACGTGTGAGGTGAATTTGTTTCAGCGGCAAACAGGTCGTTGATTGAGCCAGCACGGGGCAAATTAATCTTTTTGTTTGTCGTCCCAATTGACTATCTCAACTTCGCATCCGGTAAGCCTGAGAGCGGCAACTACTGCTGATTCATCTTCGTCTTGACCGTGTGCTGCAAGGGTTGTGACCCAGGCAAGTTTTTTAATCACCGCGCGAAGTTAGCAGAACTTTTGCAGTTAATTTTGTTGTGTTGACAAATTGCATTCAAGTGGAGCTGGGGGAATCGAACCCCCGTCCATCAGCCGTTGATCGCCAGTGATACGACCATTCCCATTTCAACGCTACGCAGCGTTATCGGCGGGTCGATTACAAGTGCACTAGGTGCACAAGTCGCGATTCGTCTTTTCGAATTGTTATCGGTCTTTCCCAACGTCAGCGTTCTTTCTCGCTGTCATTCCCCGCTTCTGTTGCCGGGATGCGGTGAATTGGCCCCGTGCGACCTTGCAGAGATACCCGAAAAACGTGGGTTTGACTCGATTTGGGTTGGCGACGTTTCGCACAGTAAAAAATTCGCTCGCTGACGAATCTTCTTGAACTTAGTTAATGGCGAGCCATGCTTGGTAGCCACCGATCATGTCGACAGCTTGATGCAATCCGAGTTTTTGAAGTACGGCAGCAGCGAGGCTCGAGCTGTACCCCTCGTTGCAAACAATCACGATGCGAATGTCGTAGCCGGTCACTTGTGGTATTCGATGTTCGCTACTTGGGTCGAGTCGCCATTCGAGAACATTGCGGTCAATCACGATTGCGCCAGGCAGGTCTCCATCGCGCTGACGTTGTTCAACTGGACGGATATCTACAATTAGAGTTCCATTTTCGCGTTCGCTGGACAACATTTCTGGTGTGACTCGCAACAGTGACTGTCTAGCTTCGGCGAGAATTTTAGCGATTGAATGCTGCTCTTGTTTGATGGCTTCGTTCGAGTTCATCGTAAATGGGTTTCGTTCATGCGTATAGCAACGACAATACCCGATAATCCAGTCAATGCAGCGACTGCATAAATAGCTGCAGTGATTGAGACTAAATCGGCAAGGATTCCAGCCAGTAGTGCCCCGACTGCGAACCCGCTGTCACGCCACAGTCTGTAGACACCAACGGCGCGAGCACGCCATGTTGGGTTGGCAACATCGCCAATCGCGGCAAGAAGTGTTGGGTATACCATCGCAGTCCCTGCGCCGAGTAGAACGGCACCAACTGCCCAAGTTGTAAAACTAGAAGTTGCTCCAATCCACGCGATCGCCAATGCTTGGACAATCATGCCCCCGACGATCAGTGGCTTGCGGCCGATGCGGTCAGAAAGTGCGCCGGTATAAAGCTGACCGAGCCCCCAGACTGCGGGGTATAGTGCGGCGAGAATTCCGATTTGGCTAATTGAGAGACCAGCAGCGAGAAAAAATATCGGGAACAGGCCCCAGGCCAGACCATCATTGAGATTGTTCACGAGGCCAGCTTGCGAACACGACGACAATGCTTTGTCTCGAAACGACGTCAGGATAAATATTTCTTTTGTCGAAAGAGATTGTTTATGCGTGTCGTTAGTTGTGGCACGGTTGCTTGCCTCGTGATGGGCATGGGCACGCGTCTCTCTTACAAAGAAAAAAGAAATACCGAGGCCAAGCCCAACGTAAGCGATGCCAAGAAAAAACGGTTCAGGGCGAAGGCCTGCTTGCTGGGCGATATAGCCCGTTGCTAAGGCAGTAACTGCGACTGCACCATAGCCAGCGGCTTCATTTAATCCCATTGCGAAACCTCGTTGCTTCGGCCCAGCAAGGTCAATTTTCATTATCACCGTCGTCGACCATGTGAGACCTTGATTGATGCCAAGTAACACATTCGCAAAAACGATCCACCCCCATGTCGGGGCCCAGATAATAAGTAACGGAACAGGCAAACCGATAAGCCAGCCAGCAATCAGTACAGGTTTGCGACCGTGTCGATCTGAAAGTGTGCCGGCAAAAAAATTTGTTATCGCCTTTACTGCGCCAAAAGCAACGATGAATGTAAGACTCGCGGTGAATGCTGTTAGACCGAATTCATTTTTTGCGAGCAATGGCAACACAGTTCGCTCTTGTCCGATCATGCCGCCCACGAGTGCGTTGACACCGACCAATAAAGAGAACTGAGCCAAGTTCTCCTTTACGCCAAGTCGCAACGGGGCTGTTGTTGGTACCGCGCTCATTATTAAGTCTTTAATTGAATGCCTGTCGCTGCAAACCAGGTATCTGGTCCACCATTTAGCACGGCAATATCTGTGCGGCCATGTTTCGCGAGAATGCTGGCACCGGTCATTGCGCGCTCACCGTGTCCACACATAATTGTTAATGCTCCGCCAGGTATCTCAGTGTGAGCGATTGAGCCGAGTTCGATGTTCAGTGCTGTGGGTACATGTCCCAAGTGATATTCGTTGGATTGGCGGACATCAATAATCTGCCCGACCATTTCAGACACTTCAACAAATTTAATTTTCTCAAGAGGTCGACCTGAATTTGTCCAGCTCTTGATTCCGAAGGTGAGTTCGCCAACCAAACGTTCGTGACCGATGTCGAAGCATTGACGCACAAGTTCAGCGCGATCTTGATCGTCGTCCATTACGAAAACTATTGGCTGATCGGGTTTGACAATCCAACCAAGCCAGCTTGCCAACACCGGACGCAATGCAATCGAAATCGAACCAGCCAAGTGTCCATCGGCGAATGCCGCAGATGAACGAACGTCAATTACGACACCGCCTTGTTTGAGATGATTCTCAACTTGAGCAGGATTAAGTTGAGATAAAAGCGGAAGCGCTTCATAGTGGTTTGGCCCAAGGCGATTGAGTTCGGGGAGACGGGCGAAGTAAATAGGAAAGGTACCGAAGCCGTTGATTAGTTGCTCAACAAATAAGTCCTGATCCTTTAGCACGAATAACGAGTTTGAAACGCGCTCGTGTCCGAGAGTGGTGACTCGCTCTGTTGACCCAGGTGCTGAACAGAACGAACCGGCGCCGTGAGTCGGGTAAACGTTCAAGCTGTCGGGCAAGTCGTCAAAACGACGTAACGAATGAAACATTTCGTGGGCCAATGATTCGGTGAGTTCTGGACCGCAAAGATCTGTGCGCCCGATTGTGCCGACCATTAGTGAGCCACCCGAAAATAATGCCACCGGTACACCAGATTGTTTAAGGATGTAGGCGTGGTGATCGGGAGTATGACCAGATGTTGCTATTGCTGTCATGCTTAGGTTATTTCCAAGATCGATTGAGTCACCGTCCGTAACAGGTTGGTGCGCAGTCTCGAGGTGCGAAGTAGCAGGCGCAACGAAAGTAGCACCGACTCGCAATGCCAGCCGCGGGCTTCCCGTCACATAATCGGCATGTGAATGGGTATCAAATGTCCACATGATCTGCGACTTAAGTTGCTTGGCAAGTG
>CAMDEC010000105.1 GCA_945893395.1 Bifidobacterium breve | reverse complement strand
GTGGCGCAGTTACAAAATCAGTTAGAGCGGGCGTTGGAAAACTCGCACACAAAATATGGTCTTGTGCCTCTCAACCAGACGGCAATGTTTTTTGGTCGCACCCCAAGCGTTTTTGATGAGGAGCGGTGAGTTCGAGCGACTAGACTTTTACCACGTACCTATAATTAACTTCAATTAATAGGAGCGTTTAATGCCTGTATCAGTCGTCGTTGGAACCCAATGGGGCGACGAGGGCAAGGCCAAAATAATTGATCTTCTCGCCGAAAGCCATCAGATTGTGGCCCGTTATCAAGGTGGCCACAATGCGGGGCATACCGTCGTGGTTGGCAACGAAAAATATGCTTTGCAACTTGTGCCGAGTGGCGTTTTCTACTCGCATGTAACACCGGTCATCGCCAACGGGGTAGTGGTCGACCTGCCGACACTATTTAAAGAAATTGACACCCTTGAGTCGCGCGGCGTGACATGCTCGCGACTGAAAGTCTCAAGCCTTGCTCACTTAATATTTCCGTGGCATCAGGCGCATGACGCGCTTAGTGAGTCAGCACTCGGCGAAAACAAGATTGGCACAACACTGAAGGGCATCGGTCCGGCGTACGCCGATAAGTCTCGGCGTGTTGGCATTCGTGCGGGCGAAGTGCGTGATACAACACGGTTTAAGCAATTGGTGTACGATCGCGCGGTTGCCGAACAGAAAATTCTCTCGGCGTTGGGCGGCAAAAAATTAAATGTTAACGAGATTGTCGACAATTTTGTTTTGCTTGGCGAGCGATTGAAGCCGTATGTCAGCGACACGGTTAATTTTTTGCATGACGCGCTTGAGCGCAAAGAAAACTTGTTGCTCGAAGGTGCACAAGCAACTTTTCTCGACATTGATCACGGCACTTATCCATTTGTGACTTCTTCAAACCCGATCGCAGGTGGGGCGTGTGCAGGCACGGGTTTGGGCCCGCGCGACATCACCCGAATTGTCGGCATCGCCAAGGCGTATACGACTCGAGTCGGTAGTGGTCCGTTTCCGTCAGAGTTGCTCGGCGAACTTGGCGACAAGATCGTCGACATTGGGCATGAATTTGGCACGGTAACTGGTCGTCGCCGTCGACCAGGCTGGTTAGACCTAGTGATGTTGCGCCACGCGGTGCGTTTGAATTCACTGACGGAAATTGCGCTGACCAAACTGGATATTTTAGATACGTTTACAACCGTGCGCGTTTGTGTCGGTTACGAACTAAACGGTAAAGAATTGTCTGGTTATCCAGATGACCCGCAACTCTTGGGCCATGTAATGCCCAAATATGTCGATCTTCCAGGTTGGAACAAGTCAGTAGGCGGGGTGCGAACCTATTCAGATTTGCCGCAACAAGCCAAAGCTTTGGTTGAACTCGTCGAAAAACATGTTGGTGTGCCAGTGACGATGATCGGCGTTGGTCCTGAACGCAACGAATGTGTGGTGCGCTGATGATTGAGCGTTACAGCCTGCCTGAAATGGCAGAAATTTTTTCAGACGAGTCAAAGTTTCGTCGTTATTTAGAAATTGAATTGCTGGCAACCGCGGCACACAGCGATCTTGGGGTCGTGCCGCGCGATCACGCACAAACTTGTCGCGACCACGCGCCAGTCGTTGATCACGCGTTTGTGGTCGAAGTAAACGAGCGTGAGCGGGTAACCGATCACGATGTGGCGGCATTTGTCGATGTCGTGCAACAGCGAATCGGCATGCCCGCAGCAGCATGGATTCATCACGGCTTGACGAGTTCGGATGTCGTCGACACGGCATGGTGTTGGATGTTGCGTGATGCCGCGACTTTGATCGACCGGGCGATTCTTGACTTTTATGAAGCCCTCGTAACTCTGGCAAATCAGCACCGCAACACACCGATGATCGGGCGAACACACGGAGTGCACGCCGAACCGACGACCTTTGGTGCAAAAGTTGCGCTATGGGCGTTGCAGGTGCGTCGTGATCGCGAGCGACTTGCAATCGCGACAAAACGAATCTCAGTATGCAAACTTTCTGGTGCGGTCGGCACATATTCGAATATTGATCCACAGGTCGAAAAAAGTGTTGGTGCCGCGCTGGGTCTCGTGCCGGTGCCAGCGACACAAGTTATTGCACGTGACCGACATGCCGAATATTTGTGGGCATGCGCCAGCATCGGTACAACTATTGAAACGATTGCCGTCGAGTTGCGACATTTGCAGCGCACCGAAGTGAATGAAGTACGTGAAGGCTTTAGCGCCGGGCAAAAGGGCAGTTCGGCAATGCCGCACAAACGCAACCCAATCTCTTCTGAGACTCTCACTGGTTTGTCGCGGGTGTTACGCGCCAATCTGCAGGTCGGTTTACAAGATGTGGCGCTGTGGCACGAGCGCGACATTTCGCATTCATCGGCTGAACGTATCGTGCTGCCTGATTCGTCGTTGCTCGCTTATTACGTGTTGCGTCGGGCGACCAAACTGATCACGAACCTCGAAGTCGACTCAGCGCAAATGTTGCACAACTTGAACCTGACCCAAGGCGTTGTGTTCTCGCAGCCAGTTTTATTGCTACTGGTCGCGTCGGGCATGTCGCGTGACGACGCATATCGACTGGTGCAAGAACTTGCCGCCAAAGCGCTTAGCACCAAGACGAACTTCAGCGAATTGTTGACAAGCGATTCGAGAATGAAACTTACAGCGCGACAACTGAGCGAAGTCTTCAATTTAGAAAATGCGCTCAAACGCTCACAACTTGTTTTTGATGCACTCAACTCTGCCGACGTGTGAAAATCTAAACGTGTCAGATCTACCGCAACTTGACGCAGCGCGCCACAAATTGCGTGAGCATATTTTGCAGCATTCACTGAAAACTGGTTCATTTACCCTCAAGTCGGGTCGCACCAGTAACTGGTTTCTTGATTCGAAACAAACAGCGTGCCGCAGTGACGGCATCTTGCTCGTAACTGATGTCGCGTTGGCAATGTTGCCGCCAGACATCGACGCGATTGGCGGACTAACGATGGGCGCCGACCCGGTCGCATTCGGCATCGCAGCGGTTGCTGCGACACGGGGCAGGACTCTGCGCAGTTTCAGCGTGCGCAAAGAAAGCAAAGATCACGGCGTAACTGGCCGCATCGCCGGTGCGCTGCAACTTGGCGATCGCGTGGCGATAGTTGAAGACACAGTAACTCGCGGCACCTCGCTTTTTGAAGCCATTGAAGTTGTCAGATCATTCGGCGCCACACCAGTATTTATAACGGTGATCGTCGACCGGGGCGGCACTTGTGCGGCGATGGCAAGTGAAGCAAACATCGCTTACCAGCCAATGTTGACGGCGCTCGATCTTGGTTACGATTTTGGGTCATGATCACTCGTTCAATTTTTACCAAGTCGGTAATTGCAAGCTGTCTGTTGTTTGGTACTGTCAGCTGGTCAAGAAGCGATCATTGAATTTACTGCCGACAAACTTGGCAGTTTCGATCTTGAAAGTCATGTCACTGGTGATTGGGTTCTCACGCTCGTCGTCGAAGAATAATCGTCACGTATCGGTTAGGAATAGATAGTTATCTAGTTTTCTAATTGTGGTCGGGACCGGCGTCGATCCGGTGACCCTGCGCTTTTCAGGCGCATGCTCTGCCTACTGAGCTACCCGACCTTGAAGAGTGAGAACACTCCCCAGCGGTCCCGACGGGACTTGAACCCGCGACCTCCGCCT
>CAMDEC010000104.1 GCA_945893395.1 Bifidobacterium breve | reverse complement strand
TCTCGCGCTCTGATGGAGAACCAGATATTTTCGTTCACTTTTCAAACATTGAAGGCACCGGGCGTCGCACCCTTGTTGCAGGCCAAGAAGTCGAGTTTGAACTCGGCCAAGGTCGCAAGGGCACCGAAGCCAACAACGTCCGCGCTATCTGACACCCGCGCTTAACGCGCAGTTCACTCGCGTCGTATTTTCGACGTGATTGTTTCTTCTCAGTAGTCAGGTAGATCACCATCAATCGGTGAAGTACGCGTTCGCCCCCGATATAGTTTCGGGGCGTGTCAACATCAAAAGAACAGATCCTTATTGACCGTCGCTATGCGGCAGTCTTAGCAACAATCTCTGACGACTCGCTTGCCGAAATGGCGGGCAGCCTTCCAGAAAAACTGTGCGATCCATTTGCGAAAGTCGCTGGCCTACCGGCCGGCGCACTTAGCACCAAAGACGGGCTAGGTGCCAAAATTCGCGCTGGCTTTACATCCCGCAAATCGTTCATCAATGTCGGTGTTTTGTTAAGCGAGCCTTGCACCGAATACTGCATCGAACAACTCGGCACCGCCGCTGACGACCCGAATGTCGAGCACCTAAAAACGACTCTGCCCGGGGCGATCGAGAAGTTCGGTCTCGACGCGACCCGACTGATGGTCATTCAATATTCAGTCAGCCTCAACGGTTTCAAACAACTCGTCGCCCAAGATGAAAGATTCATGGTCCCCAAAAACGAGTCTGCCCAAGTCGCAACAACTGTTGCGACGGCGAAAAAAGCGACAGATAAAGATCTCGAAAAGCGTCGACTGCGTCGTGAGCGTCAAGAAAAAGAACGCGAAGTAAAGCGTCAAGCAGACCTTCAACGACGAATTGCTCGCAACAGGGTTTAAAAATGGTTGCTGCACGTTTCGGGTGTGTTGCTGGTCGTGCCGTGCTGGTCACAAATTCGCTGACTAGTTATATTGACATCGAAAAGTTTTCGGGTGGTAAACTGCCGAGCGATCCGATGCTGTGCATCGAGCGATGGTCCGAGGTCTGCCGACTCGCTGATTCGCTCGCGTCGGCCAAGACTGATCAATTAGTGGCACTTGACATCAACGAACTCGACTGCCCAGTGCCGCGCCCGCGTCAGATCTTTGCTATCGGTGTCAACTACAAGGCCCACGCCGCCGAGATGAACCACGGCCTGCCAAAAGAACCGCTTGTGTTCACCAAGTTTCCGAGTTCGCTCAACCGGCCGCACGGGCAGATCAAACTTGTCGGCGAAAAGTGCGACTTCGAAGCCGAACTGGTTGCCATCATCGCCAAGGGCGGGCGCAACATCTCGGTTACTGATGCTTGGTCACATGTGGCCGGCCTTTGCGTCGGTCAAGACTTCTCAGACCGAGCGCTGCAATACGCCAACACGCCACCGCAATTTAGTTTGGGCAAAAGTCGGGCGGGCTTCACCGCAATCGGGCCCTACATCACAGATACAGCGACACTCGTGACTCGTGGCAATCTCGAAATGACTTGTCGTGTTTCGGGCGAGGTGATGCAACACACTCAGACTGATGACATGATTTTTGAAATCCCCGACATCGTTGCTTACCTGTCGAATATCTGCGAACTCTTTCCTGGGGATGTCGTCTACACCGGCACACCTTCGGGTGTCGGCGCAGGTCGAACACCCCCAAGGTTTTTGCGCACTGGTGACGTCGTCGAGACCACGATCCAAGACCTCGGCACCCTGCGCAACACCTGCATCTAGTTTTTACGAACTAGTTACGAGCGGTCGTGGCGCACGAGTTCAAATTCGGTGGGCGAAGTTGGTGCTGACCACGTGCGCCGCGTGCTTGGCCCGGCAAAACCCAGTTTCGACCAAAGCGAATCCTGCCTGCATAAATATGACAAGAGCTGCACCGATCACCACCCACAAAAGTGAAATCTGCGCACCTAGAACCGTTACGTCTGAATTCATAATTCCCCATTTCTCGTGACTGAACAATCGAATAAACCACGCTCAAAGAACGTGTGCACAACGCTGTGACTGATCGGCAAGATATATCCCCAATGTTTCGTGGATGTCTAAGAATTGTTTCGGGAGTATGGCTTTTCGTGATTCGATTAACTTTTTGTATATCCCCACGAATTAGGCTGTATCCATGACGATCGAAGCCACCAAAACCCAAGCCTTTTTAGACGACCGAGCCCACGTGTTTCACTCGTGGTCCGCACAAGGCACACTAAACCCAACCGAGATCGCCGGTGGCGAAGGTTCTTATTTTTGGGATTCAAGCGGCAAAAAATATCTTGACTTCACAAGTCAATTGGTAAACCTAAATATTGGACACCAACATCCAAAACTTGTGGCTGCGATTCAAGAGAGTGCCGGCAAACTTTGCACAGTTGCGCCTCCATTTGTAAACGCGTCGCGAAGCGAAGCCGCTCGACTGATCACCGAACTTGCGCCAGGCGATTTGAACATGGTGTTCTTTACCAACGGCGGTGCCGAGGCTGCCGAATACGCCACACGAATGGCAAAACTTCACACCGGTCGCCACAAAGTTCTCACTACATATCGTTCGTATCACGGTTCAACTGCGGGTGCAATTGCTTTGACGGGTGACCCACGTCGTTGGCCAAATGAAACTGGCGCCTCGGGTGCCGTCAAGTTTTGGGGTCCTTATCCATATCGCTCGGCTTTTCATTCGACAAGCGACGCACAAGAGTGTCAGCGCGCACTCGAGCATCTCGAAAGCGTGTTGATGGTCGAAGGACCTCACACTGTTGCAATGATCGCCCTCGAAACAGTCGTTGGCACGAACGGAATCTTGGTTCCGCCAGATGGTTATCTGCAGGGCGTGCGCGAGATTTGCAATAAGCACGGCATCGTCATGATGTGTGACGAGGTGATGGCTGGCTTCGGTCGTTGCGGTGAATGGTTCGCCGTCAATAAATGGAATGTCACACCAGACCTGATTTGCTTTGCCAAAGGTGTCAACTCAGGGTACATACCACTCGGTGGCGTGGTCATCAGCCAAAAAATTGCCGACACATTTAAAGACCGTGTGTTTCCTGGTGGCCTTACATATAGCGGTCACCCACTCGCATGTGCGGCTGCCGTTGCATCAATCAATATCTTCAAAGAAGAAAAAATCGTTGAGCATGCACGAATGCTCGGCAAAGATGTGATCGGTCCAGCACTTGAAAAAATTAAAGCCAAGCATCCGAGCGTCGGCGATGTTCGTGGTCTCGGCGTGTTCTGGGCAATCGAACTCGTCAAGAACCGCGAAACTCGTGAGCCACTGGTGCCTTTCAACGCAGCAGGCGCCGATGCCAAACCGATGATGGATCTGATCGTGGCCTGCAAAGAGCGCAACCTCTGGCCATTCACGCACTTCAACAGAATGCATGTTGTACCGCCGTGCAACACTCCAATTGAAGACGTCGAAGTTGGTCTCGCGATAATCGACGAAGTCCTCGACATCGCTGACAAGCATTACCAGAACTAATCCCAGTTTCTTTGCGATTGTTTTGTGCGAATCGTCTCTTTGCTACCCAGCGCCACTGAAATAATCGGTGAACTCGGATTGGTCGACAGCCTCGTCGGACGATCTTGCGAGTGCAATTGGCCACCGTCAACTGCAAGAGCCAAAATTGTTTCGTTAAGTCGGGTCGACTCAATGCAATTTTCAGGTGCACAAATTGATGCTCAAGTTCGTAGCGCAATGCACAACGGCGAAGAACTTTATGCAATTGATGAGACTGTTCTCCGACAATTAGCACCAGATGTGATCATCACCCAAGATTTATGCCGAGTGTGTGCAGTCTCAAGTGACAATGTTTGTGATGTTGGGGCAAAAGTTATCTCACT
>CAMDEC010000103.1 GCA_945893395.1 Bifidobacterium breve | reverse complement strand
GGCGACTTCGAATGAAACGTCTTTCAATGCCCAAAACTCTTCGTACTTTGCACGGCGGCCACGCAATAAGGCTGCTTTTATGTAGCGGTTGCGTTCATGGTAAAGACGGAAATTTTTAGATAGAGAATTTACCGAGATCGCACTATTAGCCATAAGCAGATCTATTCAGCGGCACTTTGTTGTGCTCGAAGTTTTGTAAGTTGTGCACGCACAGTTGCCGGTAATTTGTCGGTGTTCCAATTAGTTATTAGATGGTCACTGTGCTCAATGTAGTAAGCGTCCTCTTCTGAGAGATTTGCAAAGTCTTGATACCAAGGCAAGTGTCTGGCCGTCAATGGTGGTGCACTGCGCAAGGAGTTGCCATTTTGATGACCGCTACCTGGTCGATACATCGCAAAAGTCGTATCAATCGGTGCTTTGTAATATCCAGGCCAATAAACGTTCTGCCAAAACTGCGTTTCCCAGGTGATTACGTCAGATTTGTGCACGAAGTGGTCGGGAAGATCGTCAATTCGAAGTGAAAACCCCACCTTGTCGATCTTTGGGTTTGAGTGCAGCATGTGTTCAAATAATTCGAAAACATCGCTCGGCGTGTTCATGTCTGGGACAACATCTGGGTCTGAAATTATGAAATATTTTTCGTTTCCTAGTTGGGGGACTAGACCACTCAGCCATGGCGCACGGTGTCCTAGGTTGAAGTTGTTATAAATCACATTGTGCTTGGTCGTTTTCAAAAATTCAACAAGCGGAGGAAATGTGCTGGCGTTATCACACAACCATATTTCGTGTTGCTCAGCACCTTCGAGCCAATTTAGAAGTTGCCTGAGGCAAGATAGGCGATCGCGAACGGTGATAATCACCGGATATTGCCGGACGGCCATTAATTTATTTGCCTAGTAAAAAACTTGGTACCAATCGGCGAAGTCGCTTAGCAAGTAGATGAGAGCGAGCAGATTCAAGTGTTCGAACTCTGGCTCTTGCGTTATCTCGTTGTGCTTTCAATGTGTCGATTTGCGAAGTTAATTTGACAAGATCGGCATGAATTTGCGCCCGTTGGGCGTTAGTGATGGCGAGGTCACGCGACAGTTGCTCAAGTTGCATAGCCATTGGTTTGCGTTCAAGAACGAACTCAGCGATTTTTGCCTCGGTGTACTGGCTGAACTCTTCATATTTCATTCGCAGGCCATGTGCCTCAGCAAAAAGCTCTGAAATCAAGAGGTCGTGATCTTCGCTGTTAGTTGTTGTCACACGTTCATTATACCCAAATTATTTACTACGCCTGTGGCGTGTTCTCTTGCGCCGATATGGGCTCAGGTAGATTGTTCTGCAGTGCGAATGCTTGACTTAAAGTCTCATCAAATTTTGACTTGGCTTGAATATTTCTATGTTGTTGTCTTGCTTGGTTTTCTGACGCAGGGTCCGGTCTTGAAGATCTGGGAAGCCAGCGGCTACATAGATACAGGGATCATCAGCAATACAAAATTTTCGACCTATTTAATTGTGCAAATTCCTGCACTGTTGTTGTTATTTCGACGGGGTATTCCAGCAAGTTTATTGAAGGGTCCTGTGGGGGTGTTGCTGGCATTTTGCGCTTGGATGTTTATCTCGACTTTTTGGTCGACATTCAGCAGCCATTCTCTGGTTGAGTCGTTCACTCTGACGGTGACATGTTTGGCTGGTCTGTACATTGCTCGCAGTTTTACTTTGTTGCAACAACTAACACTGTTCTTGGTTGCAATGCAACCTGGTCTAGTTGTTTCGTGGTACGCAGTGCGAAATAACTGGTCGGGGGCAGTCAACTTCGACGAAAACTATTGGATCGGCATTTACTTCAATCGAAATTCGCTCGCCCCGCCTGCGGCACTTGGGCTTCTCGCAGCCTTGGCTTTGGCGTGGATTCTGATCGTCAGGCGTCCAAAATATTGGGCAGTGTTTTTGTCTGTGCTCCTCGACGTGATGTTGTTAGATCTTGGGTTGCTCATTCGCAGCAAGTCGTCAACATCGATTGGTGCAATTGTGGTGTTTGTTTTTGTCTGGGGTTTCTGGACGTCAGTTCGTTGGTTGCACAGGCGAAAAGTTGTTATCCCCAAGCCCAAAATGTTGGAAGTTGTTTATCCTTCATTCGTACTGGGTGTAACGATAATTACTTGGTTTGGTTTTAGGTATCAGCAACGTTTACTTGCGATCTTTGGTGGCAATCTTGACTTCACTGGGCGCACACTTTTATGGCGCTATAGCTGGGTTGGTTTTAGTGGAAAGCCAATTTTCGGTTGGGGGTGGATGTCAGCATGGCAGACACCTGAGTTCTTCAGTTTTGCTCAATTTAAGGGTTGGTTGCCACTAATCAATATGCATTGGTCGCACAGCGGAGTGATGGATGTGTTGCTTGGCGGTGGTTTGATTGGCGCAGGGTTATTAGTAGTAGCAATTTTTTGGAGCGGGGCTCGTCAACTTGAGCGCGTGTTTACTCAAACTGCTGGTCAATGGACATTCGCCGCAACTTGGTTTGTGATTGCGGCGTCCACCCAGGAGAGTTTTATCGTTGGCAACCACTTTTTGTGGCTGCTCCTTGTGGCGTCAATGGCCGGCAGCAGAAATGAAACTATTGAAGTTTAATTGACTTTTATTGCTCTTCGAGTAGGCGAATCATGAATTCGCGAGAATCTTTTGGATTCACGGTCAAACTTGTTTGGTCAATCGGTTTTGCTGCAACATGCGAAATCAGTGGGTGAAGTGGTCGCTCATCAATCTCACCTTCGCCAAATAGTTCTTCATGCACTTTTTCTCCGACACGTAAACCGACAACGTCAATTGTGATTGGTTTACCACTATTTCGTACAAGTTGCTCAGCCACATCGTAAATATTTACTGGCTTACCCATGTCCAAAACTAGTACTTCACCAGTTGAGCCGATCGCGCCAGCTTGAATCACTAACTGCACTGCTTCAGAGATCGTCATAAAGTAACGAGTCACGCCACGATGGGTAACCGTCACCGGTCCACCTTTTGCAATCTGATCTTTGAACGAAGTCAAGACACTGCCGCGTGAACCCAAGACATTTCCGAACCGCACTGAAATATATTTTCCCGGACCAGAACGAAATGCAAAATCAGCAGTCAGACGTTCGGCAATCCGCTTTGAAAAGCCAAGCACGCTAATTGGATTGGCAGCTTTATCCGTTGAAATATTTATGAAAACTTCAACGCCGGCTCGTTGCGCAGCGTTTAGCATCGTTGCTGTCCCTAACACATTTGTTTGATACGCCTCATTTGGGTATCGCTCTAGCAAAGGTAGATGCTTGAGTGCCGCAGCATGGAACACAACTTGTGGCTTTCGGGTTTCGAACAACTCACTAATTGCACGTTCATCACGCAGATCTGCGAGAACAGTCTGCGGCGTATCAAGCAATGCTCGACCATAAATTGACAATTGCACTTCGTGCAGCGCACTTTCATCACGATCAAGCATTATTATTTCGGCTGGACTAAACCGAACTAATTGTCGGCACAGTTCGCTACCGATGCTGCCACCAGCACCGGTAACAAGCACACGTCGGTTAACAAGATATTGCGAAATTTCATCCAAATTAATTTTTATTCGTCGTCTGCCGAGGAGGTCTTCATCGGTTAGATCACGTATATCAGCAGCATCAATCTGTCGATCCTCAAGATTTTGTACCGCTGGAAGAATCTTGACATTGAGCTGTGCAGAGCGGGCTATTTGTACGATTTCTCTAATTATTGTTGCATCGGCAGACGGAATCGCGATCAGCAATGTTGTAGCACCAGTTCGTTGTACCGCTTTATCGATTGAGTCACGTCCACCAATTACTGGAACACCAGAAATCCGTAAGCGATGAG
>CAMDEC010000102.1 GCA_945893395.1 Bifidobacterium breve | reverse complement strand
GCATTGCGCGAAGGCATGTTGAAACTCGCAGGTCGCGAAGCCGACGGCGCGATTATTAACTGGCTATCGGCAGATGACGTAACCAAAGTCGCCTCAGTAGTACACGAAGCAGCGGCAAAATCAGAAAACCCGGGCGACCGAGAAATCGTGGCTCGAATTTTTGTTTGCCCGAGCGAAAACGCCGATTTGGTGCGCGAGTCGGCCAAGCGACTAATTGCCACATATCTAACCGTGCCTGTCTACGCCGAGTTTCACAAGTGGCTCGGTCGCGGCGAAATGTTGCAACCAATGTGGGACCTCTGGAAGGCGGGTGATCGCAAAGGTGCACTTGCGGTGATACCTAACGAAGTAGTTGACCAATTGTTCGTGCACGGTAGCGCCGAAAAGTGTCGCGCAACAATTAAAAAATATTTCGACAACGGCGTGACGACATCATCTCTGGCGATTGTCGCGTTTGATCCAGAAGTAGATTTCTGGCAATGCGTTGAAACTCTTTCGCCGAGCGCAAGTTAAGCAATGTCAGTAAGCGAAACAGACTCAGAAGTATCGGCGCGTCTCGAATTTGAGCAAGCACAACGCAGCGAAGGCTGGAAACTTCTGCGCGGTTTGTTGCGCGACCAGCGTCGCAATTTAGTTATCGGTGGCCTGATCGGCATTTCGTGGGCTGCATTCAAAGTTGCGATTCCGCAGGTTACAAAATTTGCGATCAACGACGGCATCGAAAAGAACGGACCATTGTTGAAGTGGTCGTTGATCATCATTGGGCTTGGTGTGATGACCGGCATCTTGTCTGGCTTTCGTCGATATGTCGCATTTCGTGAAAGTCGTTGGGCCGAAACCTTGCTACGCGAGAGACTGTTTTCTCACGTTCTTGGTTTGAATATCGGCTATCACGACAAAGCCCAAACGGGTCAGTTGATGAGCCGTGCCTCGAGCGATCTAATGCAAATTCAAGCGTTCATCGTGATGATTCCGATCACGATGTCGAACGTGATTCAAATTTTCGCCGTCGCAACTATCTTGTTCATCACCGACCCGGTTTTGGCAATTGTGGCGATGGCGCCGTTGCCGTTTGTCAATCTCTCGGCGCGACGATTCAGCAATCGAATTCATCCAATTTCGATTGCGGTGCAGGCCGAGCAGGCTCAATTGGCCAATGTCGTCGAAGAGTCAGTCTCGGGTGTGCGAGTGATCAAAGGGTTCGGTGCTGAACAAGTGCAGTTCGACAAACTTTCGAAAGAAGCCGACGATATTTACAAGGAGTCGATGAAGGCCGCCAAGATTCGCAGCAACTTCATGCCAGCGATTGATGTTCTGCCCGCGCTCGGCGCTGTCGGCGTGCTGGGTGTCGGTGGTCATCGCGTTTTGTCGGGTCAATTGTCGATCGGCGATCTTGTCGCGTTCAATGTTTATCTCACACTTCTCGTCTGGCCACTGCGAAATGTTGGCATGATCATTGCGCTCGGTCAGCGTGCGGCGTCGGCGTTGGTGCGAATTCACGAGGTGCTGTCAACTGAATCTGAAATTACAGACCCTGCAGTGGCTCACGACTTGCCGTCACAAAACGGTAAGCAACTTGGCGCAGTGAAGTTTGATCGCGTGCAGTTTGGTTACGACCCTGATCTACCGGTGCTACGAAATTTCAATCTCGATATTACCCCGGGCGAGTCGATCGCGATTGTCGGTGCGACTGCATCGGGCAAATCAACGGTCGCACGGTTGCTGTTGCGTTTTTATGACACAAATCATGGGCATGTCTTCTTAGACGGTGTTGATGTGCGAAAACTTAAACTTCGAGAACTGCGCCAACAAATTGGTGTCGTCTTCGAAGACACGGTTTTGTTTAACGACTCGGTGACAGCAAACATCTCGTTCGCCAAGCCGAATGCCGCCCAAGCCGACCTCGAAAAAGCGGCAAAACTCGCCGGCGCTCACGACTTTATTTTGCAACTTCCAGGTGGCTACGACACGGTGATCGGCGAGCGGGGATTCTCACTTTCTGGTGGGCAGCGCCAGCGCATCGCGATTGCACGCGCGATCATTTCTGATCCGCGAGTTTTGGTGCTCGACGATGCGACGAGTGCAGTTGACCCCAGCAAAGAAGGCGAAATTCGCGACGCAATGCGCACGGTGATGTCGGGTCGCACGACGATTGTGATCGCCCACCGCCCAGGCACGATTGCGCTGGCTTCACGAGTTGTGTTCATCGACGGCCAAACTGTTGCGGCGATCGGCAAGCATGAAGAACTTGTTGCCACAAATGCTCGCTATCGCGAAGTGCTCGCGAGTATGCAGCAAGTCAAGACCGCGAACACCAAAGTGGCGGTGAAATAGCAATGTGGCAATCTGGTGGCGTTAGTGACGAAGATCGCCTGAGTCGTGCGCAGGCCCGCACAATCTTGGGTCGCGTGTTCAAAATGGCTGCACCGTTTCGTAAGACGATGTTTATCGCGTTCGGCTGTGTCATGGTTACGACGGCAACGACTTTGTCGGCGCCGGTCATCGTGCGCCACGGCATCGATGCTGGCATCAGGGCGGGTGATGACGGTGCGCTCAATCTTTCGGTGGTGATGTATTTGGTCGTCGTTTCCTTGACCTATGTGTTTGGTCGCTTGTTGTTTGTGTTCGTCAACAGAACGGGCGAGTCGTTCTTGCGCGTGCTGCGTCTCGCTGTGTTTCGTCAGATGCAACGTCAGTCAATGGCATTTTTCGACCGCAACAAAGCTGGTGTTCTCGTCGCGCGGATGACTGCTGATATCGAGTCGATGTCAGAACTCGTGCAATGGGGTTTGTTGCAGTTCTTGTCGGCTGTTTTGATGCTTGTGTTTTCGATCGTCGTGTTGCTGTTTCTCAGTTGGCAGTTGACGATCGTCGCTTTGTTGGTGATGCCGGTGTTGGTCATTTCATCGATCAAGTTTCAGCGTGACTCAAACCGCGCTTATTTGACGGTGCGCGAGCGAGTTGGCGCAAATCTATCGGCATTGCAAGAAGGCATCACAACCGTTCGGGTAATTCAGGCCTATGCCCAAGAAGACGAAGTGAAGCGCAAATTCAAAATTTCGAATCAATCGCTTTTCGCAGCGCACGAAAAAAGCGTGCGAGTTTCTACTTGGTATTTCGCATTGGTCGAATTTTCTGGCGTTCTCGCCAGCGCATTGATGATCGGCATCGGCGGCTGGTTCGCCCACCGCGGCACCGTCACACTGGGCACAGTTGTTGCATTCGTGTTGTTGCTCTCGAGTTTGTTTGATCCGGTTCAGCAACTTTCACAGCTTTACAACACTGTGCAGTCGGCGGGTGCTGCATTAAACAAACTTTTTGCGATCCTTGACGCGAAACCCGAAGTCGACGAACATCACTCTGCAGTCGACTTACCGATAACTGGCGAACTTAAAGTAACCGATGTTTCATTTATGTATGCGGGCGCCGATTCAGCGGCGCTCGATGGTGTGTCGATAAAAGTTGGCGTTGGCAAGAAACTCGCTCTGGTCGGCCCAACTGGGGCAGGCAAATCAACGTTGGCAAAACTCATGGCACGACTTTATGACCCACAAAGTGGCACCGTCGAATATGGCGGCGTCAATTTAACGATGGCGACAATGCCATCTTTGCGCGAACGCATTGCCGTCGTACCGCAAGAAGGTTTCTTGTTCAACGGATCAATCCGCGACAACTTGCGCATCGCCCGCGCCAATGCAACTGACGCCGAAATCGAAGCGGCGATTGACGCAATTGGTGCGACCGATCACTTCGCACAATTCGCCGACGGGCTCGACACAGAAGTTCGCGAACGCGGCAGTCGTCTGTCGGCAGGCGAGCGTCAGTTGGTTGCCCTTGCTCGCGCCGCACTCGTCGACCCGGCAGTGCTTGTGCT
>CAMDEC010000101.1 GCA_945893395.1 Bifidobacterium breve | reverse complement strand
TATTTAATTGAAAAGAGTCTTTCGGTCGACAACGTTTTTGTTTGGGCGATGATTTTTGCGCACTTTAAGGTGCCGCGCGAGTATCAACACCGAACACTATTTTGGGGTATTTTCGGTGCGCTCGTTTTGCGTTTCGTGTTCATTGTTGTCGGTGTCGCAGTGATCACGCGCTTTCAATTCTTGCTGCTCGTGTTTGGTATTTTTCTGATCTATACGGGTGTCAAAATCTTCAGGTCAGGCGACGAAGAGAGCGACCCATCAGAGATGCGCACGATGAAGTTGTTTCGTAGATTCGTGCCATCGGTGGACCACTATGACGGGCAAAAAATGTTCACCAAGGTGAACGGGCATCGCATGGCCACCCCATTGTTGGCGGTGCTTGTCGTGATTGAGATTTCTGACGTGATTTTCGCCGTCGACTCGGTGCCGGCAGTTTTGGCCGTAAGTCGCGAACAGTTCATTGTGTTTGCATCCAATGCCTTCGCAATTCTTGGCTTGCGTGCCCTGTATTTCCTGCTTGCCGACATGCGCGAACGTTTCGTGTATATGCCGCACACGATTTCGGTGCTGTTGATTTATGTCGGCGTCAAGATGTCGATTGCAATCTGGTATCACATTCCGGTACCGATTTCGCTTGGCATAATAATCGGCGTTTTAATCGTCGGAATTCTCGCCTCGGTGCGTCACGACCGACAGAAAAATGACTGAATAATACCGATCAACTAGCCTTCGCTCGTGGCGATTGCAGATACAGATATTGAGCGACTACGCGAGACGGTGTCGATTGTCGACACGGTTCAGGGTTACGTTCAGCTGCGCCGAGTCGGTCGAAACTGGGTCGGGCTCTGTCCGTTTCATGCCGAAAAATCTGGTTCGTTCAATGTGCGTGAAGAGACGCGTCGCTACAAGTGTTTTGGCTGCGGAGCATCAGGGGATGTTTTTAAATTCATTCAAGAAATTGAGCACCTAGATTTTGTTGAGGCAATCGAGCACATCGCAGGTAAAGCCATTTACCAACTGACATATACATCGGGTGGTCAGAGCAAAGATCGGAAGCGATCAAAACAATTGACCGAAATCATGGCGCAAGCAGTCGAGTGGTATCACAATCGACTTTTGACGGCGCCAGATGCGCGCGTCGCCCGCGATTATTTGCGGGAGCGCGGGTTGTCGGGCGATGTCGCTCGCGAATTCAAAATTGGTTGGGCACCCGACGACTGGGACGCGCTGTCGCGCGACATCGGTGTGTCGATTGATCTGTTGCGCGAAACTGGTTTGGGTTTCATCAACAAACGCGGCAAGGCGCAAGATTCGTTTCGGGCACGAGTGATGTTTCCAATTTTCCGCGATTCGGGAGAACCCGTTGCTTTTGGCGGACGAATTTTGCCGGGCAGCAAAGATCCCGCGAAATATAAAAACTCTCCCGAGACGGCGATCTATGCCAAAAGCAAAACTCTCTACGGCTTGAATTGGGCAAAAGCCGAAATCGTGACAGCCGACGAAGTGATCGTCTGCGAGGGCTACACCGATGTGATTGGTTTTCATCGCAGCGGTGTGCGCCGGGCAGTGGCGACTTGCGGCACCGCGCTAACCGAAGAGCACGTGCGGTTGCTAAAACGATTCGCGAAGAAAGTCGTCTTGGCATTTGATGCCGACAGTGCTGGTCAGGGTGCGGCCGCACGATTTTATGAGTGGGAGCAACGCTACAAAGTTGAAGTTGGCGTGGCGCACTTTCCGCAAGGGAAAGATCCTGGCGACTTGGCAAACTCTGACCCAAGTTCATTGGCAAAAGCAGTTGAAACTGCGCAACCATTTTTGGGTTTTAGGTTGCAGCGCGTGCTTGACGCCGGTTCGGTGGCATCGCCCGAGGCGCGCTCGCGTACTGCCGAGCAAGCGATGACCGTGATCAACGAGCACCCCGATACGAATGTGCGCAAACTTTACGCAGGTCAAGTCGCGACCCACGTCGGTATTCCGGTTGCTGATTTGGTGAAACTTGCCGAGCGCCGCACACGAAACCCATCGGTGAGCGTGGCCAACGCCCCGACAAATCGTCGCGGCGAGTCCGCAGAGTTTGTTGTTCTGGCGTTGATGTTTTCTCATTGGGAGGAAATTGCCAACTGGTTGTCTGAAGCGCTGTTTTTAGACGACGTGCATCGCCGCGCATACCTCGCAGTGGGGGCTGCGTTTGGTGACGTGAATCAGTCGCTCGAAAATGCCGACCCGGAGGCAAGAGAGGTTTTGGAGCGGGCGGTCGTTGCTGACGTGGATTCGCAGGCCGTGCGCGAAGTGTGGAATTTGTTGGCTGCCGCAGTGCGCCGCGAACTTGCACATCGTGTAACTGTGAGCGATCCAGAGCAGATTCGAATTGACCGGGCGGCGAGGCTGTTGCTCGAAAATCTTGAGGTGCCGAATATGGCAGAATCTTCAGCAGAGCAATTGCTGGGCTGGCTCAACAGCCGAGTAGGAGAGCACGAATGACGACATCTGCAGCCAAAGAATCGGTCGGCAGCGACTCTGTTCGTTTATACCTCAACGAAATCGGCCAAGTTGGTTTGCTCACCGCGGATGAAGAAAAAGATTTGGGTCGAAAAATAAAGGCTGGGCTTGTTGCACAGGTGAAGCTCAATTCGGCAAATGGTGGTTTAGATTTTGCCGAGCGGCGCAAGTTGCAACGAATTGCAAAAGATGGCGAGAAAGCCAAAGACCACATGGTGCGCGCGAACCTGCGACTTGTGGTCTCGGTCGCACGACGTTACGACAGAAAAGAACTGCAACTAGCCGACTTGATTCAAGAAGGCAACATCGGATTGATGCACGCTGCCGATAAATATGACTACGAGAAGGGTTTCAAGTTTTCAACTTACGCGACATGGTGGATTCGCCAGTCGATGACGCGTGCACTGGCGGACCAAGGTCGCAACATTCGCATACCTGGTCACATGATGGAGATTGTTAATCGCGTGCAACGCGCCGAGCGAGACTTGACGGCCGAACTCGGTCGATTGCCGACGCCAGAAGAAGTTGCAGCGCGCAGCAGTTTGACTGTCGAAAAACTTCTGGACATTATGCAGTTGGCGATACCGACTACGAGTCTGGATGCACCAGTGGGTTACAACACCGATGACTTAACAGTCGGTGACACGATTGCCAACACCGATGAAAATGATCCGATTAGTTTAACGGAGAGATCGCAACTGCGCGAGGCTGTTGAGAAGACGCTCAAAGATTTGCCAGAACGCGAGCAAGAAATTGTTGCGATGCGTTTTGGTATCGGTGAGTTTGATCGCATATATACGCTCGAAGAAGTCGCCGACAAAATGAAAGTCACGCGTGAGCGAGTGCGTCAGATTGAGCAGAAAACTTTGGCGCGGCTTCGACACCCACATAACAGCGCCAACTTGCGTGCGTTTTTGGACGAAGAGTAACTTTTTCCCGAGTTGCGATCGGTATCGCTTGGGGTTCAAAAATAAAGGTATAGAGATGTTCGGCATGGATGCGGTTAGAGTAAATAAGCCTTTTACCTTCCGGGGTAGCTCAGTTGGCAGAGCAACGGACTGTTAATCCGTGTGTCGTGGGTTCGACCCCCACCCCCGGAGCCAAAGTTTTGAGTTTTAGTCGAGGCGATTTATCGGAGGCGAGATGAGTGCGGTTGCGGCGGGGGTTGAGGTGGCGAGTCGTGTGCATCCGTTAGACCCGTTGAGCAAAGCTGAACTTGAGTCGGTGATTGTTGCGTTGCGTCGTGATGGCGTTATAGATCAGCGGCATTTGATTGCGATGATGCAAGTCGAAGAACCGTCAAAGTCTGCGTTGGCGCATTTTCGACTTGGCGAAAATGTTGATCGTGCGGCGCGGGTGACGGTGCTTGATCGCTCGACGGGCAAGGTGGCCGAGATTGTCGTGACGATTGGTGCAGAAAACACGTGTCGCGTCGTGAGCAACAAAATTATCGA
>CAMDEC010000100.1 GCA_945893395.1 Bifidobacterium breve | reverse complement strand
GACTAATCGCCATTTCTTTTCTGCCTTTCGAATTCTCTCGATCTGACGCTGCACTCGCAGGTCGGTGAGAGATCTGGTCGCCCCGACCTTTTGGTCGTTGGCATCGCACCCGAGGTATTAGCCCAAGTGGACCCCTCCAATCTACGGCGCTTCACCAACGAAACCACCCGCTATCAAGGCATTGATATAAGTAGTCTCAAATGGCGTGTTCACTGGCATCGTTGAAGAACTTGGCAAGGTCGCCGAACTTAATGGCTCGCGTCTGCGAATATCGGCGCAAACCGTGTTGGACGGTTCGAAAATCGGCTCGTCGATCGCCGTGAACGGATGCTGTCTGACGGTAGTCGAAATCGACAAAAATTCTTGGATGACCGATGTCAGTGACGAAACATTCTCGCGCACAAATCTTGGCGCGCTGAAAATCGGCGACGTCGTCAACCTCGAACGCCCGATGGCCCTCGGTGACCGCCTCGGTGGACATTTAGTTTTGGGTCATGTCGACAGCGTCGGCGAGATCGTCGCCCCGGCACCAAACTTGGTCGTGCGCATACCTGGCAACTTGATGCACTTGATCGTCGAGAAAGGTTCAGTAACAGTTGACGGCATCAGTCTGACCGCGTTTAATTTGACCGCCGATACTTTTACCGTCGCAGTGATTCCGCATACCGAGCAAGTCACGACTCTGAGCGTGCGCAAAGTTGGCGACAAAGTGAACATCGAAATGGACATGCTGGCAAAACACATCGAACGGATGAACCCGCCGGCACCAAAAACCGCTCGCAACAAAAAATGGTGGCGACGATGAGCGAGTCCCAAAACCCCGACGACCTCAACGACCTGCGAAAAAAAATCGATGAAATAGACTCGGCGATTATTGGTCTACTTGCAGAACGCATGGCCGTATGCAAGCAAGTTGCCGCGGTCAAAGCCGAGACTGCGACTGCAGTGATGCAACCCCAGCGAGTGCGAGAAGTTCTGAACCTGCGCCGACAATGGGCAATCGACAAGGATATTGATCCAGATTTCACCGAGCAACTGTTTCGCATTTTGCTGGCCGAAACACATCGCATCGAAATTGCCGAAGTCCGCACCGAACCCGCGCCTAGCAAAACTGCCGACGCATTACGCAGTGCACTCGACACGGTCGCCTGTCGGATCGACCATGTCGTGGTAGCAGTTGTCAACTTGTCGGCAGCGATTCAGTTTTTGACATCGCTCGGCTTCAAGACGACGCCGACACAAGACTCGGCAATAGTCACTGCCGACGCTGGCGGCGTGACTGTCGTCTTGGTCGGCCCCGGCGACCCAAGTGTCGACGCACATCTTGCGGCCCACGGTTCGGGTGTGCAACACATTGCGATCGAAGTTCTTAGCGCTGGCTTCGTGCAACAGGCACTCAAGGCCGCAAGTGTGCCGCTGTTAACAGACGTGATTATCGATGCCGACGGCCACGAGCAAGTTTTTACGGTGCTCGACCCGTCAACCGGCGTGCAACTGGGTTTTATTTCGCGCACTGGGCATCGCGTGCCGATCTCAGGCCAAAATGTTCGCGCCCTTTTCAGCGCCCTCTCGAAATAACCCGCACACATCTTGGCAAATGAAGGCAATCGACCGTGAGAAATTTGTATGACAAATCGTGATACATTGGTTTTTATGGCAGAAGCAATTTCGCTGCGACTCGACGATCAAACTCGCCGCGCATTACTCCGACTTCAGCAGACCGGTTTGAGCCAGTCCGAAGCTGTGCGTCAGGCGATACTCGACGCCGCAACTGCATTAAATGAACCAACTCGCTTGGCTGCTGAAATTGCGGCGCTTGATGCCAATCCAAAAGATCTGGCCGAGTCAAAACGACTTGCAGAATTCATGGAGTTGCTCGATGAATAGAGGCGACATCTACACAATCACCCTAAAAAAGGGTGTCAGTAGCGAGCTCTATGGCAAACGCTTCGCGGTAGTTCTGCAATCAAATTCGATGTTGCCCAGATCTGTGGTGATCATCGCTCCAACTTCACAAAGTGCCCTCGGCGCTTCAATTCGCCCGAATATCGAAGTTCAACGCCAGCCGACAAAAGTCATGGTCGAACAAATGAAAGCCGTTTCAATTGATCGACTTGGCAAGAAGGTGGGACAAGTGAAAGCCGAAGAACAATGGCTGATTGACGATGCACTTTTCGCCCTTTTGGGTTTGAACTAGCAAGAAATCTCACGCTTGCGTGGGGGCGTGGGTCACGCTACGGTTAGAGGCGCACGGCAAATACAAGTGTCTTCGCCTCTCTAACACGGCAAAGAAAATTGGTCGGGCGCTCTCAACATAGTGTCATCAAAACCCATCGGAGGGTCAAGTTGTCTGAGAGCCGTCGCGCGTCTTCTTCGTTAATTTTGCAATCAACTTCTGAGTTGATGCAACTCGCCACGAAAATTCGCGACAAGAGGTTTGGCAGTCGAATTACATTTTCGCCGAAAGTGTTCATACCTCTGACGATGCTGTGTCGCGACAAATGCGGATACTGCACTTTTGCCCAGCCGCCCGCCCGCCTAGAAAATCCTTATCTGTCACCCGAGCAAGTTCTTGAGATCGCCAAGCAGGGCGCAAAAGCTGGTTGCCACGAAGCGTTGTTCACGCTCGGCGAACGACCTGAGTTGCGCTACGAAGTTGCCCGCGACTGGTTGAAGCAGAACAATTACGACAGCACCGTGCACTATCTGCACGACATGGCGGCACTCGTTCTTCGCGAAACAGGTCTGTTGCCGCACGCAAATGCTGGCGCCTTGTATCGCGACGAGTTGGCGATGTTGCGCCGCGTCTCACCATCACAAGGCATGATGATCGAGTCGTTGCGCGACGATTTGGATTGCCATCGTGGTGCACCCGACAAAGAGCCACAACGCCGACTTGATACGTTGAATTTTGCCGGCGAATTGAACATTGCGTTCACGACCGGCGTTTTGATCGGCATCGGTGAAACTCGCCAAGATCGCATCGACGCGCTTGAAGCAATCGCCGCATCGCACGCAAAACACGGCCATGTCCAAGAGGTGATCGTGCAAAACTTTTTGCCCAAGCCTCTGACGATTATGCAGCGCGAAAAACCGTGTCCGCAGGACGAATATCTATGGTCGATCGCCGCGGCACGCATTATCTTGCCACCTGAAATTCACTTGCAGGCCCCGCCAAATTTGAGCGACGACTTTGGTGTGCTGCTCGATGCGGGCATTGACGATTGGGGTGGCGTCTCGCCGGTAACTGCCGACCATGTCAACCCCGAACGCCCGTGGCCGTCGCTCGAAAAACTGCGCGCCGCAACCGAGAATTGTGAAAAGGTGCTCGCTCCGAGACTGACGATTTATCCAGAGTTTGCGACTGCGCCGACGAAGTGGCTGGACGACTCGCTGCATTTCAAAGTTCTAGATCGCAGCGACGCCGAAGGTCTAGGTCGCGATGACCCAGGTCAAGTGTGGCCAGAAAAAGTAACGGCAGCAGATGTCGTGCACGATGGTGCCGAGGTGATTTTGGTCGGTCACCGCTCGACACAGTGGTATTCGGGGGCGAACAATCCCCCACCCATTTTGATCGGCACGCACAACGAAAACAAAACAATCGCTGGTCCGATCGCCGAGATTTTGCGTGGAGTTCAATTGCAACAAGAAGTTGGGCACAACGAAATCGTCTCATTATTTTCGGCCCGTGGTGCCGAAGTGACGGCTGTGGCGCAACTTGCCGACAGTCTGCGCCAAGATGCAGTTGGCGATGTCGTCACTTGGGTGCACAACCGCAACATCAACTACACGAACGTCTGCACATTCAAATGTAAATTTTGTGGATTCTCAAAGGGCCCACTCAGTTTGAACCTGCGCGGAACCCCATATCTGCTGACCCTCGACGACATCGCCGAGCGTGCCAGCGAAGCATGGCGACTTGGCGCCACCGAAGTGACGCTGCAAGGCGGCATTCACCCAGACTTTGACGGCGACTACTACATTGATGTCGCACGGGCTGTTAAAGATGCTGTGCCGCAAATGCACATTCACGGCTTCACTGCGCTTGA
>CAMDEC010000099.1 GCA_945893395.1 Bifidobacterium breve | reverse complement strand
TCGGCTTGGCCCAGTTGAAAAAACTTTCAACGGTTGTTTCGGCACAACGAAAAAATCGAGATGCAATGTGGGCGGCAATCAAGATTTTGCCGGGCATAGTTGCCCGCGAAGTGCCTGCTGGTTCCTATGAAACAGCAGATGCACTGGTCTTCAGTGTTAAAGACAATGCAACCGCCAAGCAGTGTCGAGATGCACTTGTTGCTGAAGGTTTGTCGACGAAAATTCTGCCAGAGGCCGTGACTTGGCATTTTGCAGGCACATGGACTCACATGCCAGAACTCGTTGCCCGTCACGGAGGCGACTTGTCGAAGGCGTTTTCGAGTTCGAGTGCCAGACTCGAGTGCGCAGTATCGCTACCAGTAGTCGTGAAAATGGATGAAGCCGTGCCCGCAAGATTGCACAAAGCACTATCGAAAGTTTTGCGGTAACAATTATGACTAAACCAGTGATTTCAGTCGTCATCGCTTTATACAACCAAGAAAAATACATTTCGCGATGTCTGCGGTCGCTGATTTCGCAGACCATCGCCCGCGACAAGTTCGAGATCGTTGTCATAAATGACGGCAGCACCGACCGCAGTGCATCCGTGCTCAGCGAATTTGCGACTGAAACTGTGCTGATCAACAATGAGAAAAATATCGGCCTGCCTGCGTCGCTGAACAAAGCAATCCGTCGTGCACGAGCACCGTTTGTCGTGCGAGTCGACGCCGATGATTATGTAAATGCAGAGTTCTTGCATCTGTTGCATGAGTTCTTGCGCGAAAACAAATACATGGATGCCGTGGCGTGTGATTATTTGTTGGTCGACGAACAAGAAGAAGTATTAGGTCGAAAAAATTGCCTCACCGAACCGATTGCCTGTGGCATCATGTTTCGCACCGAGCAGTTGATTGATATCGGTTTATATGACGAAACTTTTTTGTTGCACGAAGAAACAGATCTGCGACTGCGGTTTACCAAGAAATACAAGATTCATCGACTTGAATTGCCGTTGTATCGATATCGTCGTCACGAAAGTAATTTGACGAACGACGCAGCAGCGATGGAACATCACCGTCAACGGATAATCGAAAAGCACGGCAGCGAGTCGGCAAAGTGACGACACAAGTCAAACTTGGCGATCGGATGGTTGGTCAAGCTGATCGGCCATATGTGATTGCAGAAATCGGTGTGAATCACGAAGGTTCGCTGGCAACAGCGAAATTGTTGATCGAGTCGGCGAAGCGTGGCGGTGCCGACGCAGCGAAATTTCAGACCTATAAAGCAGGTTTGATCGCCTCAAAGTTCTCACCGTCTTATTGGGATACGAGCAAAGAGCCAACGACCAGTCAATTCGAGTTGTTCACTAAATACGACTCGTTCGGCGAGGCCGAATATAAAGAGTTGGCGCTGCATTGCAAGAAGCACGACATCGAATTCGTTTCGACGCCGTTTGATTTGGGTGCAGTCGACATGCTCAATCCGCTGGTGCGTTTTTTCAAGATTGCGTCTGCCGATATCACGAATCCACCGCTATTGAAAAAAGTTGCAACAACGGGCAAGCCAGTCATTTTGTCGACTGGGGCCTCAAATATTGACGAGATTGATGCAGCGCTGGCGATTTTGCGAAGTGCCGGTGCCAAAGAAATTTGTTTGATGCATTGCATTCTCAACTATCCAACGCGCAACGAGAATGCTCATCTCGGCATGCTGGACGACTTGCGTAATCGATATCCAGAGTTGTTGCTCGGATACTCAGATCACACCTTGCCCAATGAGCAAATGACGAGTTTGATTGCCGCGCATTTGCTTGGCGCTGTCGTGCTTGAAAAACACTTCACCCTCGACAAGACACTTCCTGGCAATGATCACTATCACGCGATGGACGAAAAAGACTTGGCGAGATTTCAAGTCGATGTCAAGCAAGTGCACGAACTTCTTGGGCCAACCCGACTGAAAACATCGATCGCCACCGAAGAAATCTCTCGATTGAACGCCCGCCGAAGCATCGTCTTGACTCGTGATTTAAAGTCGGGCCACCCACTCACTGAAAAAGATTTGGTGGCCAAGCGACCAGGCACCGGTATCAGCCCGATGAGTTGGGATGAGGTCATCGGTAAGAAAGTTGCCCGCGATTTGCCCGAAGATCATATTTTGACTTGGGACGATCTCACTAAATCATGACTCGGGTCGTCGCCGTCGTCCAGGCGCGCATGGGTTCGTCGAGATTTTCGGGCAAAATGCTGGCCCAGCTCGGCAACAAAACTTTGCTCGAGTGGGTGCTGACCCGTGTTTGTGACGCCAAACGACTCGATCAAGTTGTGCTGGCGACCTCAACTAGTCCCGACGACGACAAACTTGCCGACGCGGCTTCAAGTTTCAAAGTTGAAATAGTGCGAGGCAGCCAGGACGATGTGTTGGACCGTTTTGTACAAGCAGCGAAAATTTCGCAAGCAGATCTTGTCGTGCGGGTTTGTGCCGACAATCCGTTTGTTGCCGGCGAAGAGATCGATCGCTTAGTTGTTGCACATGAATCTGGCAACCATGACTATTCATGCAATCATCAGCAAAGGCTCAACAACAGATATGCCGATGGTTTTGGTGCCGAAATTCTTTCAGCACAACTGCTAAACAGGATTGCGAAGTTGACGACTCAACAAGCACATCGTGAACATGTCACGAGTTATATTTGGGACAATTCTGATAAGTTCAAGATAAATGCAGTACAAGCGCCGCAAGAGTTGGCGTTTCCTGGGATCAAGTTGGACATTGACACGACCCAAGATTTATCTCGACTAGACGAATTTGTCGAGAAGTTCGGGATAACAACTTCAGCAACTGCAGCAGAAATTGTTAAAGCCTTCAATAAATTTCAGAATTCGTGAGTAGCGTGCAGGCATGCCAAATTCAAAGCCAAAAGTTGAAATTCCAAGCACTCCAGCGCCACAAGGTTTAGTAATCGAAGACATCACTGTCGGCGATGGCGAAGAAGCAGTGAGCGGCAAAAATGTTTCGGTTCATTATGTCGGCGTTGCATGGAGCACCGCGAAACAGTTTGACGCGTCGTGGGATCGCAACGAACCGTTCGATTTTGGCCTTGGTGCGAGTCAAGTAATCGCCGGCTGGGACAAAGGCGTCGCCGGTATGAAGGTCGGTGGCCGTCGTAAACTTACGATTCCGCCAGACATGGGTTACGGCAGTCGTGGCGCAGGTGGCGTGATCAAAGGCGGCGAGACGCTCGTGTTCGTCGTTGATTTGTTGAACGTTTTTTAACCAGCCGAGATTTGTTTTTTGCGATAGTGGTTGCGACATAGCAACTCGTAGCGCACAACATCGCCGAATAACGGAGCAATCGTATTTTTATCGGTGTCGCCAACCATTACGGTTTCGCCTTCAAGCACGACTTTGTCGTTGACCAAGCGGGCGTTGTTCGTCGCCCGTGCGCCGCACCAACAACGAGCCTCAACTTGCATCTCGATTCGCTGATCGGCAATCTCGAGCAACCTGCGTGTGCCGTCAAACAGCAAACCCTTGAAATCGGTGATTAGCCCGAAAGCATAGACATCGACATGAAGTTCGTCGACAATTAGTGCAAGTTGATCGCACTGTTCTACAGAGCAGAATTGTGCTTCGTCACAAACAATAAATTGCAACGGCATTCTTGAGAGCGCCAATTCATAAAGATTTAGTTCTGGCGCCATCTCAATCGCCGGTGTCGACACGCCTAAGCGACTTGTAACTTGACCACCATCGCGGTCGAGTTTGGTCAACAGCAGACCAGCCAGCCCGCGACTGGTGAGGTTGTGATTTATCTGCAGCGCGAGTGTGCTTTTGCCCGAACCCATCGTGCCGTAGTTGAATCGCAATGTTGCCATCTCAGGGCAAAACGCTACCTTGCTTTGACTGTTATAAAAAAAATGTGTTCACGAATTAGGGTAAAGATGTAATGACAAGCCTCGAGCTCGCGAAATATATTGACCATACGTTGCTTACCCCCGAAGCAACTGGTCGGGATGTCGCCAAACTTTGTCGAGAGGCTAACGAGATGAAAGTCGCTGCAGTCTGCATCTCGCCGTCACTTTTGCCGTTACCAAGCGGATTATTGTCGGGCGACATCGCCCTCGCATGCGTAACAGGCTTTCCGTCTGGGGCCCACGCTGGTGCCACTAAAGCGTTCGAAGCCGCCACTGCAGTTAAGAACGGTGC
>CAMDEC010000098.1 GCA_945893395.1 Bifidobacterium breve | reverse complement strand
GAGATGCTGCAGTTATTGGTGCGTACGCGCGAAGGAGTGCCGCTTGATTCGTTTAGTGGTGCCGATCTTGACGAGATGAGAGAGTTGCTCGAGCGACGGGACGATCGTATCGTTTTGACTCGTGCGGGTCGCTTGCTGGCCAACGAAGTTGCGCTACGACTTATTGACACGGTTTAAATATTGCGGTTTAGATGTCGTGACTGAGTTCAATTATTCTCGCACCTGATTGTTTCGGGCGACGAACCTGATTCGTGCCGATATGATTAGCGAGCAATAAGGGCGTGTAGCTCAGTTGGTAGAGCGCCACCTCGACATGGTGGAGGTCCCGGGTTCAAGCCCCGTCGCGCCCACAAATTATTTTTTGTCGACGATTGCTTGCGATTCGCGGGCGGCGCCTTTGAAGATGCCTTTGCTCATTAACGAGAGTTCGCTCTTGCGTCGTTGTTCATAAATTGTCGCGCGGTTGGCGTGGATGTTTGGATCCTCGGGTGCAGCCCAGCCCGCGAAGTCGGCAAGGTGACAAGCCAAGCGGATGTCACCGCTAGTCATCAATTCGAGAGCGCGTTTCATCAGGTTTTCTGCGCCGCCAGAAAGATTTGCTAGTTCGCTGGCAACTTGACTGTCTGGCGCGGGCTTGAGCCGTGATGCGGCACCGTCCCACCAGCCACCGTAGAGTCGCCAAATATTTCTTACGACGAATTCTGGTTCGTCATAAAGCGGACGCATATATGGTTTATCCAAGATATTTTGTGGAACCCTGACCGTGTGAATAATCGCGTCGAGAGTCTCGCCACGATTCATCATTTCGATAACTTGGGTGACAAGACTTTCAAGAGATGTCGCGATGTCGTCGAGAACCATGGCGATTCGCTTCTTGCCTTCAATTGGTAGGCCGTGTGCTGGCACGAGCAACTCGGGGCCTTGATCGATCATGCGTCGCAATGCTTGGGCCCACTCGAAGGCATAGCGCTGAACTTTTTGTGGATTGCCGGCGTTGGGGTAGTTCCAGATTACGAAGTCACCCGAAAATAGCCATTTCTTTTCTGGCAACCATGCCCATAAGTGGTCGTCTGTTTCGCCGCGAGCGTGATGCAATTCGACTTTTGTTGAGCCGGCCGTGAACTCGTGCGACTCGCGAAAAGTCTGATCGGGTCGCATTGTCGAACGTGGCAAAAAACGTTGCAAATTCTCGCCGATGTTTAAGCCCATGTCGCTGGGGATGCCGCCGAACTGGCGTTGGTTGATCCGTATGTTCCAATCGCTTGTTTCTTTGTAGCGGTCAATTCGCGAGTTGACATTCTCGTGGCCGATGACATGAGGTTTTTCAAACTTGCGCTCGGTTGCGTCGGCTGCAAAAGCAAAACTGCCGCCGATATGGTCGGCATGACCGTGCGTGTAGATCAAGTTCGAGATTCTGTCTTTGCGCCAAGAGCGAATCGACTTGACGACATCTTTGCCACTGCCCGCACCTGATGCGTCGAAGCACATCAAGCCGTCACCTGTGTCAAAAACTGCACTGTGGCTGAAACTTTCGACGATCGCCAAATTCTCGGCGAGTTCGGTGATTTCATTTGTGACGCGATTAAGCGGCTCGTTAACGATGCCTGATTTGATTACTCGCGCTGACAACTCGAGTGGATGCGAACTCACATCTTGATGCTAGTAAACCGAATTATCTGGGTTCGCGGGGGAGACTGAGGGTGCGTTCGCCGAGAATGTTGCGCATCACATTTGATGTGCCACCCATGATTGTGTAGGCGGATGCGTAGGCAAGGCCCTGAGTTATATCGTCCCATAACAAAGCACGAGCGCCGAAAACTTTGCTGACGAATTGAGCAACGCGCCATTCGTGTTCGGTACAAAAACATTTGGTGGCAGCCGAGAAACCACTCGGTGCTTGGCGCAGAACTTCGCGAATTACCAAGATGCGCCCGATGCGATAGCCAGTTTCGAGCGCGGCGATTTCTTGGCGAATCAATGGATCTTTGCGGTCGGCGCATTCGATCGCCATTTTGTAAAGAGCGTGATTAGAAACGAGTCGATCGATGCCACCGCGTTCGTGTTCGAGTTGGCGCATAGTTTGCTTGAACGCGCCACCGAGCACACCAACCAAGTTTGACGCCGGCACACGAACATCGGTATAGAAAACTTCGCAGAAGTGGCTATTCGTAGTCATGTCTTTGATCGTGCGAACTTCGATACCTGGCGTGTTCATTGGCACGATGATTTCGCTGATGCCCTCATGGGCTGAACCATCGTTGCTAGTGCGACAAATCAGATAGCAGTAGTCAGCAAGTTCGCCGAAGCTTGTCCAGATTTTTTGGCCGTTGATCACGAACTCGTCGCCGTCGCGACTTGCGAAGGTTTTCAACGAAGCCAAATCGCTGCCCGCGTTTGGCTCGCTCATGCCGATGCACCAAGTTGTTTCGCCCGAAAGCATTTGCGGTAAAAAAGCATCTTGCTGGGCTTTGGTGCCATAACTAATAAGTGCGGGGCCCATTTGTCGGTCGGCGAACCAAGACGCCGCAATCGGCGCACCCGCGCTGATCATTTCCTCGCCGACGATCAGTCGCTCAATTGGTGGTCGGCCTCCACCGCCGTATTCGACGGGCCATGTCATGCCGATCCATTTATGTTTGGCAAGTTCGAGCGAAAATTCGCGCGAGTATCCGTTCATCCATGTGTCATTGAATCGACCGTATTTATTAACTGCATCTGTGGCAACCGAACGAGCTTTCTCGCGAAGTGCGACTTGCTCGGATGTCCAGGCGAAATCCATCAGGTTGTACGCTACAAGTAACTTGTAAACGAATAAGAACTGCAAATTTAACGAAAACGGCGGAGACAGATGGCAAGCAAAATTAAAGTCGTGAATCCAGTCGTGGATATTGACGGCGATGAGATGACACGAATCATCTGGAAGTTCATCAAAGATCGTCTGATCTTGCCGTATTTAGATATCAATATCGACTATTACGACTTGGGCATCGAAAATCGTGATGTGACGGGTGACCAAGTAACTGTGGACGCGGCGAACGCAATCTTGAAGCACGGTGTCGGTGTGAAGTGTGCGACGATCACCCCAGATGAGGCACGCGTCAGGGAATTTAACTTGAAGCAGATGTGGAAGTCGCCGAATGGCACGATTCGCAACATTTTGGACGGCGTCGTATTTCGTGAACCGATTATTTGCAAGAACATTCCGAAATTGGTGCCGCATTGGAGCAAGCCGATCGTGATTGGCCGTCACGCTCACGGTGACCAATACAAGGCCACTGACTTCAAAGTGCCAGGGTCGGGCACGGTGACGATGACTTATGTGCCGCAAGACGGCGGCAAGCCAGTTGAAATGAAAATCGCCGACTTTAAAGAGGCTGGTGTCGTCATGGGCATGTATAACTTCGATGAATCGATTCGCAGTTTTGCGCGCGCGTCATTTAACTATGGCTTACAGCGCAACTTTCCCGTGTTTTTGAGCACGAAGAACACGATTCTTAAGGCATATGACGGCCGATTCAAAGATATTTTTCAAGAAGTATTTGATGCTGAGTTCAAGAGCGAGTTCGAGAAGCGGAAACTGACTTACGAACATCGCTTGATTGACGACATGGTTGCCTGCATGATGCGTTGGGAAGGCGGGTACTTGTGGGCCTGCAAAAACTATGACGGCGATGTGCAGTCAGACATTGTGGCTCAGGGTTTTGGTTCTTTGGGCTTGATGACGTCGGTACTGATGACGCCAGACGGGCGAGTGCTTGAATCTGAAGCGGCACACGGCACCGTGACTCGTCACTATCGCGACCACCAAAAGGGACTAGAAACATCCACAAATTCGATTGCTTCGATTTTTGCGTGGACACGCGGTTTGATTCATCGTGGCAAACTCGACAACACGCCAGCAGTAATCGAATTCGCCGAGAAACTCGAAGCAGTCTGTGTGGAGACAGTCGAGGGCGGCGAGATGACGAAAGATTTGGCGGCGCTCGTTTCAAAAAATCAACCATGGTTGACGACCCAGCAATTTTTGGCGGCTGTCGACCGACGTCTCATTGAAAAGATGTCGAAATAGTCGATGCGCGCAGTCGTAATCACCAAGCATGGTGACCCGAGCGTGCTCAGCGTTGTTGATGTAGAAAAACCCACGCCAAAAGACGATGAGATCTTGGTCAAGGTGCGCGCGACTTCGTTGAATCG
>CAMDEC010000097.1 GCA_945893395.1 Bifidobacterium breve | reverse complement strand
CAAAGGTCGAAGAAGAAGGATTTTGGGGGACGCTTTCGTTCACCAACTATTTCTCATTGGCAATTCTTGATGGCCGTTGGCAGATCACATGCAAAACTTTTGCCCACACTGGTGGCACACACGCTTAGTTGCGGTTCTCAAATTCAATGGCGCGGGGGTTTGGGTTGGCGCGCAGGTTGATCCACTAGGTGTGGTTAGTGAACTAGTTTGGGGTTGATTCGGGAGGCTGTATGAAACTTGGTCCTGGTTTATCGTTTTCGTGGAAGCGTGCGCTTGGGGTGACTAAAGCCAAGAGGCGAGTGTCGAAAAAGACGGGCATACCGTTGTCGCGGGGTGGGCGTCGAATGAAATTTGGTAAGTGGCTGGGGATGAAGTAACGATGGCGGCCTGGATTTGGTTTGCGGTGGCAGGGCTTTTGTTGATTGCGGAAATGTTGACCGCCGACTTGCTTTTTGCGTCGTTGGCTCTGGCTGCACTTGCCGCTGGAATAACAAATGCGGCTGGCGGCTCTGAAACTTTGCAAGGCGTGACATTTGGCGCGTTCGCAATTCTCTCGTTGATCGCGTTGCGACCAATTGCATTGCGACATTTGAAGAAGCAGACACCGAATGGTTCGACGAATGTTGATGCGTTGATTGGTGCTCGTGCAGTGACGACAACTAAGGTTGACCGCAACGGTGGTCAAGTTAAGTTGAGCGGCGAAATCTGGAGTGCGCGTACAGACTCTGGCTTAATAGAGAGCGGCGAGAGCGTTGTTGTTTTAGCAATTGAAGGCGCCACTGCCCGTGTGGCAAAACTAGAGGAGAAATAAGTTATGTGGTACTCGTATCTTGTTGTGGGTTTGTTGGTTCTGATTTTTGGCGTCGTGCTAGTGCGATCAATTCGCATCGTGCCCCAAGCGCGCGCCGGCATTGTCGAGCGACTTGGGCGATTTAATCGGGTGCTCGGCCCGGGCCTTGCAATCATCGTGCCATTTATTGATCGATTGAAGCCGCTGGTCGACATGCGTGAGCGAGTGGTTTCGTTTCCGCCGCAGCCGGTGATCACCGAAGACAATTTGGTGGTTTCGATCGACACCGTGATTTATTTTCAAGTGACCGACCCGAAGTCGGCGTCTTACGAAATTGTCGACTTCATTCAAGGCATCGAGCAATTGACTGTCACAACTCTGCGAAATGTCGTTGGTGGTCTCGACCTCGAGGCTGTTTTAACTTCGCGCGATTCGATCAATTCGGTTTTGCGCGGCGTTCTCGACGAAGCGACCGGAAAGTGGGGCGTGCGCGTCAACCGTGTCGAACTCAAGGCGATTGATCCACCGCCAAGTGTGCAAGAGTCAATGGAAAAGCAAATGCGAGCCGAGCGAGACAAGCGAGCCGCAATTTTGACCGCCGAGGGTGAAAAGCAGAGCCAGATTCTGACGGCCGAAGGTGCGCGACAAGCAGAGATTTTGCGAGCCGAAGGTGATGCGCAAGCCGCGGTGTTGCGTGCCCAAGGACAGTCAGAAGCAATCGAAAAAGTTTTCAAGGCGATTCACGATGCTGATGCCGACGATCAAGTGTTGGCGTATCAGTACATTCAGCAACTTAAAGAGATTGCCAATGGTCAAGCGACAAAGATTTGGGTGATTCCGGCTGAGCTTTCAGGCGCGGCTGCAAAAATAGCCGAGGCGTTTAAAAGCAAAGGTTAGACAACTCAGTTTTACAAAAGCAATAACAAAACCCAAATTGAGGCGCGGGGTTTTGGGTTGGGGCGCAGGTTGATCCACTTGTTGTAATTCGTGAACTAGGTTGGGGATACCTATATATATGAGTGATTTGGCTCGCGATCGGTTTACTTTCACCGCACAGTCGGGAGGACCGACCATAGTTTCAGCCGAGGGTGCTGAACTTTTGACTGCTGATGGCCGGCGAATAATCGATGCGGCGGGTGGCGCGGTTGTTTGCAATATCGGGCATGGTCGGCGTGAGGTTGTGGATGCTGTCGCTCAGGCGATGCGGTCGCTTGACTATGTTTTGCCGACTTGGCCGACGCCGTTGCGACTGCAACTTTCTGATGTGCTTGTCGAAAAGTGGTTGCCGTCAGGTTTTAATCATGTGTTTTTCGCCAATGGTGGGAGCGAGGCGGTGGATTCGGCGTTTCGACTAGCGCGACAGCATCAAGTGAGCGTGGGGCAACCGGGTCGCTACAAAATTATCGGTCGACAACCGAGTTATCACGGGTCGACACTGGCGACGCTGGCCGCGGGAGGACACACACATCGTCGATCAGGTTATGAACCGATGTTGTCTGAGTGGCCGAAGGTGCCGTGGAATGATGCCGCGGCGTTGGCTGGGGCAATCGAGGCAGCGGGCCCAGAAACTGTTGCCGCATTTATCGCTGAGCCGGTGATTGGTGCGGCGGCGGGTGCGCTCGTTGCACCTGTCGATTATTGGGCGGCAGTGCGTGCGATTTGTGATGAATATGGTGTGTTGCTGATCGCTGACGAAGTGATGACTGGTTTTGGGCGAACTGGCCGCCGATGGGGTCATGAACACGATGGCATCGTGCCTGACATTGTTGTTTCAGGTAAGGGTCTTGGCGGTGGATATGTGCCGATCTCGCTGGTTTCGGCGCACGATCGGATTGTAGATCCGATTACTAATTCGGGGCGCATCGTGATTTTTTTTACTTTTTCGGGTCACGACTCGTCGTGTGCGGGAGCGTTGGCCGTGCTCGAAATTATTGAGCGCGAGAACTTGATTGAGCGCTGCGAACTGCAGGGACGAAAACTTCGCGCTGCGCTTGAAGATGCAATCGGTAAACACCGTTGCGTGACCGAGATTCGGGGCCGCGGGTTGATGCTTGGTGTCGGTCTAGAGGGTGTGTCGGCGGCGGATATCGTTCTCGCCGCGTTAGAGAAAGATGTTTGGATCTACCCGGCGGGTTGCGGTGCGCCGACACCAGATGCATTGTTGATCGCCCCGCCATTTGTTATTACCGACGCACAAATTGAGCGGATTGTTGGTGTGATCGGCGAAGTGCTCGGCTGAGTTTCGTGTGGGGCAGGTGCGGCGAGTGTCGAAGGCGACGGGGATACCGATGTCGCGGGGTGGGTGACGAATGAAACTTGGCAAGTGGCTGGGGATGAAGTAGCGCCGGGAAGACTTAAAGTATGGAGGGATGATTTATGGGGCGATCGCAAAGTTAGAGACATTCACTGACAAGTTTGTTTCGTTTGTCAAGGTGACGACATCTGATGGCCATATCGGGTGGGGTCAGTTGTCGAACTACAACGCCGATATCACTGCGCAGGTGTTTCATCGGCAAGTTGCACCGTGGGTATTGGGCAAAGACGCCGCAGACATCGGCGCTTTGATAACTTTGGTCGAAGCCCGTGAACATAAGTTTCCGGGCAGTTATCGCTGTCGGGCGAATGCTGGTTTAGATACGGCGCTGTGGGATCTGCACGGTCGCGTCGCCGGCAAGCCCGTTGTTGAACTTTTGGGCGGGGCGCCAAAGAAGTTGCGCGCATATGCGTCGTCGATGAAGCGCGACATCACACCGCAACAAGAAGCCGAACGATTCGTGCGACTGCGCGACGAGTTTGGTTTTGATGCGTTCAAGTGGCGAGTTGGTGCCGAGTGCGGCAACGATGTGGACGAGTGGCCTGGTCGCACCGAAGAAGTCGTGCCAGTTGTGGCGCGTGCGTTGGGTGATGGCATCGCGAAATTGGTCGATGGCAATAGCGGGTTTTCGCCGAAGCGGGCGATTGAAGTTGGCGCGTTACTCGAAGCCGAAGGAATTTCGCACTTCGAAGAGCCGTGCAAATATTGGGAACTCGAAGAGACCAAGCAGGTGACCGATGCATTGTCGATTGATGTGACAGGAGGCGAACAAGATTGGGACCTCGCGACTTGGCAGCGAATGGCCGAGATGCACGCTGTCGATATTTTGCAACCCGACATCATGTATCTAGGTGGCGTATGGCGAACATTGAAAGTTGTCGAGATGGGCAAAACAGCGGGGCTGCCGATAACACCCCATAGTGCGAATCTTTCGCTGGTCACGATTTGCACGATGCATTTGCTCGGCGCGATTTCGAATGCTGGAAAATATTTAGAGTTCTCGATCGAGGGACGCGATTATTATCCGTGGCAGGAAAATTTGTTTCTCGGTGACCCGTTCGCGGTGCAAGATGGAATGGTGCAGATACCCGAGGGGCCGGGTTGGGGCGTAGAGGTGAATCC
>CAMDEC010000096.1 GCA_945893395.1 Bifidobacterium breve | reverse complement strand
GCCAAACAACTCGGCATTAAGCCTTTGGCGCGAATCGTTTCGTCGGGTGTGTCGGGTTTGAATCCAGAAATCATGGGTCTTGGTCCAATCGAAGCGTGCCGTCAAGCTCTCAAGCGTGCAGGCATGACGATTGATCAAATCGATTTGGTCGAAATCAACGAAGCGTTCGCTGCGCAAGTTATTCCGTCGGCAAAACATTTGGGTATTCCGATGGACAAACTGAACATTCACGGTGGTGCGATCGCGCTCGGTCACCCTTTCGGCATGACTGGTGCGCGCATCATGACGACACTGATCAACGGCTTGCAACACACCGACAAGCGATTCGGTCTTGAGTCGATGTGCGTTGGCGGCGGCCAAGGCATGGCGATGATTATTGAGCGACTGAAATAATTTAGCTATTTAGCGCGTCACGGCATTCAAGTTTCTTGCGTGCATCACGCCGGCAATTCCGGCGATTGCCGCAATGCCAACTGCAACGACAAAAAAGGTCGTAAATGCGCCATATGCGCCGTAAATAGTCGGCGCGATAAATGCAGCGATCATTTGCCCAAGAACGGTGACAGCACCCGATAAGCCCTGTGCCGCCGAGGCTCGACCAAGCGGGGCCGCTTTGGCAATCGCCGACAACGCGGCGGGGATCATCGTCGCCTGCAAGATTCCCTCGATGAGTCCGATACCCAGAATCACCCACGGCTGTTTGATCAGGCCATACGAAATCGTCAGCAGACTTATTGGAATAGCCAGCCACAGCACCACGGCAATTGGCGAACGTTTGTCGATCAACTTGCCAGCCCGCGCCGAAAAGAGAATAAAAGGCAAGCCGTACACGGCAAAGGTCAAACCCGTCATCGCGTTATTGCCACCCAGGTCATCTAAGAATCGATCCCACAGCGCGTCGAACATTCCGGTCGGAAAAGTAATCGCAAGCATCAAAATCAATGCGACGCGAACATTGCGAATTCGTAGCAAGTCGAAACTTAGTCGCTGAGATTCTGTGGTTAATGTGAGTTCAGGAAACTTGCGCGGGCTAATGACAAAGAGCGCGAAAACGGCCAGGGCACCGAACACTAAAAAGGTCGTATCCAGCCCGAAAGGCCCGATAATCAGCGAGCCAATTAGTGGGCCACAGACGAAACCACCAATCTCCATTCCTGAAACTGCACCAAGTCGCTCGGCACTGCGAGATTCGTCTAGATGAGCCGCCAATGCACGAACGGCCGGAAATGTGAAACCGATCGAAGCCCCAACTATGCCACGACCAACGATAAATACAGCAAGCGAATCGCCGAGGGCAAAAATTATCGAGCCAAGCGCCGCCAGCCCAAGACCAACTTGGATCAGTTTTTTGCCGTGCCCGCGGTCGGCCAACGGAGCAATGAATAATTGCACGAGTAGCCCCATCGCGAAGCCTGTGCCGGCGATCAAACCCAGTGCCGAATCGGCATACTCGTATTGCTCTTGCAACTCGGACATAGATGCAAATACGACACTGTTGGCAGCAGCAGTCGAAAAAACGCTGAACAACAACAGCGGCAAATCAGCCCGTTGTTTTTGTTTCATCTCAAATCAATTCGACAACTCGTCAAGCGCGGCATCAAAAAATATTGGCCAGTGATGCAACGCCCAAGAGTCAAACTCTACTTCGCAGAGTCCGACGCACGAGATATTCGCAACAGGGTCATGCCAAATAAAAGAACCAGTGCCACCGAAATGCCCGAACGTCGATGCACTATTGCGTGAGCCCATCCAGTGTGGATGTTTTGTGCCGTGAATTTCCGGTCCGTAACCCCAGTTGCACGGATCAAATCTGCCCACACCGGGCACGACACCTTCGAGTTCGGCAAATTGTGTTGCGGTTGCAACGCCTGCAGTGTGACCTGAAATCAAACTCGGGTTGCGCATCTCGAGAGCAAACTCGACCAAGTCATCGACACATGAGACGACATCGTGTGCCGCCGAGCCGTTTAAAAAACTTTTTGCCATTCCCAGTGGTTCAAAAATTGCATTGTGTAGATATTCACCGAAGCCGATTTCGGTTGATTGCTCGACATGGCTGGCAATCAACTCGTAGCCGGTGTTCGAATAGATTCGCTTGCGCCCAGCGGCGACAATTGGCACCGCACCTTCGAAGCTGTAGCCGCCGGCGTGTGTCATCAGGTGGGCGAGCGTGCAGTCTTGCTGGCCGACTTGCGTGTCGAGTGTCGTCGAGCCTTCTTCGATTGCGATAAGCGTTGCCCATGCGGTCAGCAACTTCGAGACAGAAGCGACTCGTGATGTTCGGGATGTGTCGCCAAACGGGTGCGCGACGCCGCGACGGTCAATTATGCAAACTGAAGTGTTGCTTGCGGGCCATTCGCGGACGAGATCGAATGCCCGCATCGGGGCTATTTTGCTGCGCGAACTAATTCGGCGACGCGAAATGCAAGATCAAGCGACTGTCGAGCATTTAGTCGCGGATCACAAACCGTTTCATACCGCGTGTCGAGATCTTCTTGGCTTACCGACTCGGCGCCACCCAAGCACTCGGTCACATTGTCGCCTGTCAACTCGATATGAATGCCGCCGGGCCATGTTTTTTCGGCACGATGCGCCAAAACAAAACTTGTTATTTCACGAATGATGTCGTCGAAGTGGCGCGTCTTGCGACCATTGGATGCGGTGAACGTGTTTGCATGCATCGGGTCGCACGCCCAAACCACAGGGTGCCCAGCGTCGCGAACCGCGCGAATCAACGGACGCAAACCCTGCTCAACTTTGTCGGCGCCCATTCGTGAAATTAAGGTCAGGCGACCTGGCACTCGCGCCGGGTTGAGAGTTTCGCACAACGACAGGACGAAATCAGTTGTTGTGTCGGGACCGATCTTGCAACCAATCGGGTTGCCGACGCCTCGCAAAAATTCGACGTGTGCGCCATCAAGTTGCCGTGTGCGCTCGCCAATCCACAACATGTGCGCCGAGCAGTCATACCAGTTGCCCGTGAGCGAGTCTTGCCTCGTGAGCGCCTCTTCATATCCAAGCAATAGAGCCTCGTGACTCGTATAAAAATCGACTTGATGCAGCGCGCTATGGATCTCGGTATCGACACCGCACGCTCGCATGAACGCAAGCGCTCGTTCAACTTCGCCTGCAACTTGTTCGTAGCGCAAACCTTCGGCGCTTGTCGTGACGAACTCTTGGTTCCAAGCGTGCACACGGTTGAGGTCGGCGAAGCCACCTTTGGTGAAGGCGCGCAAGAGGTTTAGCGTGCTGGCTGACTGGTGATACGCCTGCACGAGACGTTGCGGGTTCGGCACGCGCGATTCGTCGTGTGGTGCCGGGTCGTTGACCATGTGGCCACGGAACGACGGCAACTCAACGCCACCGATTGTCTCGGTATCGCTCGAACGCGGTTTGGCGAATTGACCAGCGATACGACCAACTTTGACAACCGGAACACCCGTCGAATATGTCAGTACAAGTGCCATCTGCAAAATCACGCGAAGTTTTTCGCGAATGTTTACGGCAGTGAATTCTTCGAAACTCTCGGCACAGTCGCCGGCCTGCAACAAAAATGCATTGCCGCTCGCAACTTGCCCGAGTGCCGCCAGCAATGACCGCGCCTCACCAGCAAAAACAAGCGGGGGATACGAAGCGATCTGTTTGAGCGAATGCTCGAGTTCGTTTTGATCGGGCCATTTTGGCTGCTGAGCAGCCACACTGCTCTGCCAAGAAGATGGTGTCCAGCGGGCATTCATGGTGTCAACCCTATTACCGCAAAGTGCGTTAGACGGTGAGGATTTCTCCGGCGTCGTCGCGAAGCGTATCTACGGCGCGGCTTACGAGGCGGCGGGCTGCTTCTGCGGTAACACCGAGTTCTTCGCCAACCTGACGGAAGCTCTTGCGCTCGCCGTCATGCAAGCCAAAACGGGCTTCAACTGCATAGCGTGCACGCTCGTCGAGAGTGCCCAGCAAACGGTCGAGCAAGTTTGTGTCGACCATGCCCATTACGGCATCTTCAGGACTGATGTCTTCGTTTGGCACGAGGTCACCCAAAGTTGCGTCACCATCTTCGCCGATTGTTTTGTCGAGCGAAACTGGCGTCGTCAAACGATGCAACTCTGCGTTCATTGCACTCAGACCTTCTGCATCGCCCGAACCTTGACGCAATGCTGCGCGCAATGTCGCCGAACGATCACCAGGAATTCGAATCAAGCTTGCTTTTTGGTCAAGCGCACGACCGATGGCTTGGCGAATCCAGAA
>CAMDEC010000095.1 GCA_945893395.1 Bifidobacterium breve | reverse complement strand
TGTGAGGTTTGCCACAGTCGACAAACTTTTTACTCTCATTGCTGCCACGATAGAGGCATGGCTTCTTCGGCGGCGACCACGGCGACCTTTTGTGCCACTTTGGTGGATGAATGGGTGCTCTGCGGGGTGCGTCACGCAGTGGTCTCACCTGGCTCAAGGTCTACACCGATGGCCCTCGAGATCTTTAATCGATCAGAAATTGAACTGCATATCTTCCATGATGAACGCAGTGCCAGTTTTGCCGCACTCGGCATCGCCAAGGCATCGGGTGTGCCGGCGATTCTTTTGTCTACCTCTGGCACTGCCGCAGTTGAGTTTCATCCGGCGGTTGTCGAAGCAAGTCACGCCGAGGTACCGATGTTGGTCTGTACCGCCGACAGACCCCCAGAACTACAGGGTGTAGGTGCGCCTCAAACCATTAATCAACAGGGTCTCTACGGCGATGCAGTAAAGAGATTTGTCAATGCTGATGTGGCCGATGATTCGCAGCGCAATTTATGGCGGACTATTGCGCACGACATGTTCTCCGCCGCACTCGGTGCTGGTTACTCACAAAGTTCGGGTCCCGTGCACTTGAATCTTCAGTTTCGCGAGCCCCTGGTTGGAGTTGCGACAGCGTTACCCCAACGCAACGAGCATCGTCCCGAAACGATCATGAAAACTTTTGCCGAAATCTCTTCGCGCCAGCGACGAAAACTGCTCGACCTTCTTGGCAACAAACGCGGTCTTATCGTTGCCGGACCAGAAACATACCGACTCAGTTCGGTGCTGCAACTAGCCGAGCAACTTGGTTGGCCGATATTCGCTGATCCGCGCAGCGTGGCCCGGGTAAAAAATAATTTCGTAGTTGCCGCCTTTGATTCAATTTTGCGTAATTTGCAGTTTGCGCAAAACCATCAACCTGAAATTATTCTACGTCTCGGAACCCCACCTGCATCTAAAGTCACGAATACTTGGTTGGCATCGTCGGTCGCAACGCAAGTGGTTTTGACAACCACACAAAGACTCGTTGACCCTGAACGGCGAACAGAAATGCACCTTGTCGGCGAAATCGATGGGCTTTGTGCCGATGTCATTGCCGGCCTTGATGCAAATTCTGATGATCAGTGGATCACTGAATGGTCGCGTGCCGAAGATGTAGCGCAACTGGCGATCAATGAAGCGCTGACGAACGAGCCGACGTTGACCGAGCCGGCAATTGCTCGTGCACTTTGCTCGATGTTGCCCGAGTCGTCGCACTTGGTCGTATCTAGTTCGATGCCGATTCGCGATGTTGAATGGTTCGGCGCCCCGCGCACGGGTCTCACTATTCATGCCAACCGCGGCGTCAACGGCATTGACGGCGTCGTGAGCACTGCGGTTGGAGTGGCTTTGGCGACAAAAGAGCCGACGACTTTGCTGATCGGTGACATCGCCTTGTTACACGACACCAACGGTCTGATCAATTTGGTGGGTCGCAAAGTCGACTTGAGAATCGTCGTTATAGACAATGCCGGTGGCGGAATATTTTCGTTCCTGCCGCAAGCCTCGGCGCTAGACCAAGACAAGTTCGAAAAGATTTTTGGGACTCCCCACAAAGTTGATATAACCATGCTGGCTAAAGCCCATCAGATATCCGCCGAGACGATCTCTGATCTTGATGCGTTTGCCGAGGCAGTCAATCAGCACGGCCCGTTTCTAATTCGAGTCTCTACGGATCGCTCTGAGAATGTTCAGGTACATGAGCGGATTAATCAGATAGTCTCGGCGGCGTTGAAGCGAATTTAATTTCGCGGAATATTCACGGTCGAATCAAGGCGGCCAACATTGCCTGAAACTTCGCCTGAGTCTCGGCGAGTTCGCTCTCTGGTTCGCTGTCAGCGACGATGCCTCCGCCAGCGAACAGGCGTGCAGTTGTTCTGCCCTGATCAAACTCGGCGCATCGAATCGATACTGCAAATCTGCCGTCTCCATGCCTATTGAAATAGCCAACTGCTCCGCCATAGCGCCCCCGAGACATACCTTCTACTAGTGAAATCTGCGCAAGTGCCGCATCGCGGGGCGCGCCGCCAAGTGCTGGAGTGGGTGAGAGTGCATAGGCGAGCTCGAGCACGCTTGGTCGCGGTTCGCTGAGTTGCCCAGAGATCTCGGTACCCAGATGTTGCACATTGGCGACCGCAACGATGGACGGCTCGGCTTGCCAATCTAGATATGAGCACCACGGTAACAAAGTGTCATGCACCATATCAATCACGATGCGATGCTCTAACTGGTTTTTTGTACTGGCGATCAATGTTTCTGCAATTTTTTGATCTGCAACCACATTGCCGGTGCGCGGCGCGGTGCCTGCAAGCGGATGACTCGAAACTTGATTGCCGCTCACGGCGATCAAGAGTTCAGGTGATGCGCCGATAAAACCATCCACCAAATATCTGTAACTTGATCCGAATGATGCCCTCAGCCGTTGCATAATCGCGGCGATGTCAAAACTTTTGTCGGTGGTTACAAAAATGTCCCGGGCGATGACTGCTTTGGTCAGTCGATTTTCACCCACGGCTTTGGCGGTAAGTCGAACTGCCTCAAGATAGTGCTCAATAGTGACACCGTGATTAACCGAAAACGAAGCAGCAACCGATTTCGTCTTTTTGGGCGGCACAAAATCGAAACGTGAGTCATCGATCTGCGTCACCCATTGTTGACCCGATTCGGTTTTGCCGACAACAATTTTCGGTATTACAAAATCATGCGCGTTGGAGCTGATAAACGGGATGCACCCGATGGCGATTGGCCCGGCGCCATCGACGCCGCTCGAGTTCGAGTCGTCTATTTCTTTCAATACTGACTCGACCTTTTCGCGCCCAACGCGTGCCGCTACCCCTCGGCCGGCGACACCGACGCCGTCGCGCACGAACAAGTAACCCGCACCGCCGGCAAAATCATTGAGATCAATTTGCTGGTCGGTGACCGTCGAAAGCAACTTGGTTGTTGAGCGCATCTAGTTTCGTGTCGCAACTATGAGTTGTGTGAGTCCGCCCGAAAGTTGCTGGTGGGTCGCATCGGCGAACCCAGTTTGCTTGAGCATCAAAAGCAACTCTGCGGGTGGTGGCAAATAGGCGACGCTTCTCGGCAAATATTTATACGCGGCTCGGTCAGAAAGTAACCCACCGATAATCGGCACTATTTTGCCGAAGTAGATGCCATTGCCGAAACGAACCAACCGATTCGTCGGCACGCTGACATCGAGCAAGGCAATTCGTCCGCCATGACGCGTAACTCGCGCAAGTTCGATGAAGAATAGTTGCAAGTTTTCGAGGTTGCGCAAAGCAAAACCGCAGGTGATGCCGTCGACACATGCGTTGGGTATCGGCAGTTTCAAAACATTGACCTGCGTTCTCGGGGCTCCGCTGCGGTCTGCGCTCAACATCCCGAAAGACAAGTCCATGGAGATCGGCAGGTAGCCGTTTTTTTCAAGTTCGATGCACAAGTCGCCGGTGCCACTCGCCAAATCCAGCACCCTCGAGCCCTTTGGCAGGCCAAGTGCACGGATAGTGCGTTTGCGCCATCGCACATCGAGTCGAAACGTCATCAGGCGATTTACGAAGTCGTATCTTGGGGCGATCGCGTCGAACATTTCGCGCACGGCCTCAACTTTTTCTGCGCCTTTTGGCAGATCTTGGCGATCCCATTTGCGAAGTTTCTGATGTTTCGATGGCACGTATTTCAGGCTACGGGATATCTTTGTTGCCGAGACCAGTAATGGTTTTGTGACACAAGTCTGGCAAACTGATAAATGGAGAAACTTCGCTTTGATTGATTTTACTTTCGCACCAGAAGTAGAAAAAGTTCGCCTCAAGGTACGCGAATTTATAGACACCGAGGTTCGACCGCAGTGGGATGCAATCGATCAGAAAGATCGCGGCGAAGTTGTGCGCACGATCGTCAAATTGCGCGGATCTGCGCGAGAGAAATGGAATCTTTGGTTGCCGCATATGCCCGCCGAATGGGGTGGCATGGGTCTTGGTCCAACGGCAATGGCGGCTGTTTCTGCTGAGGCCGCCAAAGTAAGCATCGGCCCGTTCGTTCTGAATGCTCAGGCGCCTGATGAGGGCAACCAACACACGCTGCTGCACTGGGCGACAGATGAGCAAAAAGAAAAGTATTTGCGTCCGCTATGCAATGGCACGGCTCGAAGTTGCTTTGCGATGACCGAGCCAGAAGTCGCGGGTAGCGACCCGACCCTGATCAAAACTCAGGCGTATCAAGACGGCGATGAATGGGTGATCAACGGACATAAATGGTTTATTTCGGGGGCGCGTGGCGCGCAGTTTGCGCTGTTGGTCGCGCGCACCGAAGACAATCCTGATCTGCCCCAGGCCGCGAACTCGTGCTTCATCGTTGATATACC
>CAMDEC010000094.1 GCA_945893395.1 Bifidobacterium breve | reverse complement strand
CCAGGTTCTCAAGTAGTGGCTTTATTCAAAGCCACCGAAGTAATGATCGCCATTTCTAATGTTTCAGGTGATACGACTTAAGTCGCAAATACGGTTCAAAGCCGCGCGAAGATAACGCGATGCCGTGGCCAGTATTTTTCACACCGGTCCACACAAGCACAGGGTCGACATAGTCGCAACGATTCATATATACGGTGCCAGTGGCAATACGCGATCCAATTGCGACTGTCGCATCAAGATCTTTTGTCCAAATTGAAGCTGTGAGACCAAAATTAGAATCATTCATCAGATTTATCGCTTGATCATCGTTGCTTACGCGCATGATTCCGATGACGGGGCCGAAACTTTCTTCAACCATCACATCCATTTTATGGTCTACATCTACAAGGACGGTCGGTCCGAGGTAAGCAGTGCCCGCTCGTGAATTTGCGAATTCATTTTCGCCCACGATTACGCGAGCACCAGCAGAAACTGCATCTGCGATTTGACCACGAACGAAGTTCGCGGCGCGCGTCGAAACCATCGGTCCAATCGTCGTTGCTTCGTCAAGTGGCGATCCAAGAACATAACTACGAGCGGCCTGCGCAAAGCCTTCGACAAAGTCGTCATAGACCACGTCGTGCACATAAATTCTTTCGATCGCACAACAACTTTGTCCGCTGTTGAAAAATGCTCCATCAACATTGTTTTTGATCGCATATGCCAAGTCTGCATCTGGGCGAACATACGACGGATCTTTTCCTCCCAATTCTGTGCCGACACCAATAAAGCGACCAGCCGCCGCTTTTTCAATCGCAACTCCGCCATCAACCGAACCTGTAAAAACAACCCCGTTGATTCGCGGATCACCGATCATGCGTGCAACAACATCGTGACTGGTGTGCAGGTGCTGAAAAACTCCGGACGGCACACCTGCAGCATCTGCTGCTTCTTGCAATCGCTCGGCGACGAGCATCGTTTGAGTTGCATGTTTGAGCACAACTGCGTTTCCTGCGAGCAGAGCAGGTGCGATCGAATTGACCGCAGTAAGAAACGGATAATTCCATGGCGCGACAACGAGCACGACTCCTAACGGTTCATGGCGAATGAATTTCGTGAAACCCTTGGTCTGTGGCACCGACAAATCTTCGAGCGCTCGCGGTGCAATCGCTGCCATATGTCTCGCACGCTCTTGAAAACCTCTTCGAATTTCATTGCCACCAAACTGCACGGGTCGACCCATCTGCCACGCCAACTCGACAGCGATCTGGTCGGATCGCGTCTCAAGAAAAAGCGTGATGCGTTCAATGCAGGCTGCGCGATCAGCCACGCTCGATAAAGCCCACTCGCGTTGTGCCCCAACCGCGCGTGCAAGTGCTTTGTCGGCCGCACTCCAATCTTGTGTTTCGCGCTCGGCAAATATTGACGAATCAACCGGACTAATTATCTGCTGGCGCGACACAAAAGGCACTCTAATCTGACCGTCATATACTCACAATATGAAAAGTGGCGCGACAATTTCGCGATCAGATCTTGAGTCACTAATCAAAAATGGCTCAATCGACACGGTAATTGTCGGTTTCCCTGATCTTCAAGGACGCCTCGTCGGAAAACGGATCACTGGTGAATTCTTCATTGCACATGTAGCCGACCACGGCACAGAAAATTGCAACTATCTCATGGCCACGGATATGGATGACACTCCGATTCCTGGTTATCGTTTCGCGTCATACAACCTTGGCTATGGCGACATGTTGGCAATGCCCGACTGGAAGACTCTGCGAGTTTTACCTTGGCAAGATCGCACAGCACTCGTCATTTGCGATCTGCTCGATCCGAACACCAAAAACCCTGTCACCGTTTCACCTCGTCAAATACTCGCCGATCAAGTTGCCGCCGCATCGGCGATGGGCTTCGTCCCAAAAATCGGCAGTGAGATCGAGTTTTATTTGTTTCAAGACTCTTATCGCGAGGCATACGAGAAGCAATACCGCGATCTCAAACCGCATTCACCTTGGAGTCAGGACTACCAAATTGTGCAAACAACTTTCGATGAATATGTGATCGGTGATATTCGAAGAGGACTCGATGCTGCTGGCATTGCGGTCGAGTGCTCAAAAGGTGAAGCAGGACGCGGTCAACATGAAGTCAATTTGATTTACACCACTGCCGTCGAAATGGCTGACCGCAACACTATTTATAAGTCGGCTGCCAAAGAGATCGCCCAACGACATGGTCGCGCGGTGACATTCATGGCGAAATGGGACTTCGCCGAAATTGGCTCGTCGTGCCATGTCCACTCCAGTCTTTGGACACTCGACGATGCCCCTGCTTTTGCCGGTGATGACATGCCGAAAGTTTTTCGTTCATACCTCGCAGGTTTGCTCGCCTCGGCCCGCGACTTCAGTCTACTTTGGGCCCCAACGGTCAACTCATATCGTCGCTTCCAACCTGGTTCGTGGGCTCCAACTGCGATTTCGTGGGGACGAGACAATCGAACACTCGGTTACCGAGTTGTCGGCTACGCAGAAGGCAGTCGCGTCGAATGTCGAATTCCTGGATCAGATGCAAACAGTTATCTGGCTTTCGCCGGCACCGTCGCCGGAGGTCTTTACGGCATTCGCCATCAGCTTGAACTCGGCGAAGCATACGAAGGCAACGGCTATGAAGCCACTGATGTTTTGCGAATTCCGCGCACGCTCAGTGAAGCCGCCGACTTGTGGGAGCAAAGCAAAATCGCGCGCGAGTGTTTTGGTGATGAAGTGCATCACCACATTCTCGTCACAGCCCGGGCCGAATGGGATTCGTTTCTTCATTCGGTAACCGACTGGGAGCGCACGCGCTATTTCGAACGCATCTAAAACAAACGTTGAAAGAGAAAAATATGCCTCGTCTGAGCAACAAAACAACAATCATTACCGGGGCGGCAAGTGGTCTTGGTCGCGTTGCGGCACTCACTTTTGCACGAGAGGGTTCGAATATCGTCGTTGCTGACGTCGTCGATGGCACCGAGGTTGTAAACGAAATTGAAGCCGCGGGTGGACATGCCATTTATGCGCACTGCGATGTCACCAACGAAGATTCATGGCGCGAAGTAATCGGCGCGACCATGTCTCAATTCGGCGCGATCGATGTTTTATACAACAACGCAGGCGTAATGATCGGTGACGATGATGATCCAGTGTCGACGCCAATCGCCACTTATGAGCGCACCATGGACATCAACGTTCGAGGAGTGTTGCTCGGTTGTCGACATGCGATACCCCCGATGCTCGCGGCGGGGCGAGGATCGATCATCAATGTGGCTTCGTTTGTCGCGCACATGGGTGCCGCAACGCCACAAGTTGCATATACGGCGTCCAAGGGCGCGGTTCTCGCCATGACGCGAGAGATCGCGGTTATTTATGCACGTCGTGGTATTCGCGCGAATGCTTTGTGCCCAGGGCCAGTGATGACACCATTGCTTGCTGCATTTCTTAACGACGACGCGAAACGACAACGCCGACTCGTGCACATCCCGATGGGTCGTTTCGGTGAGCCACAAGAAATTGCCAATGGAGCGCTTTTTCTAGCGTCTGACGAATCATCTTGGATGACAGGGCAATCACTGATCATCGACGGCGGTATTACCTCCGCCTACGTCACGCCCGAGTAACTCGTAGCTTCAACTTCACAAATTATTCAACAGAGATTGAATTTGTAAAATCTCTTGTTGTTGCGTGCTAATTATTGTCTCAGCCAAGGTTTTTACTCGCAAATCTTTGCCTTCAGCGATAACGGTCTCGGCCATTTTCACTGCGCCCTTGTGGTGAGCGAGCATCATCGTCAGCCACATTTTCTCAAAATCTGCGCCAGAAGAATCTTTAAGTTCGGCGAGTTCTTCATCGGTCATCATTCCGTGGCTTTCGTCTCCGGTCATCATGTAGCCAGCATGAGGATCAGAATTCGGGTCAGATTCGACACCCCACTCATTTAAGAAACCCTGCATCAATTCAATTTCGCTTGCCTGGGCACCCATAATGTCTGAAGCCAAGGTGGCCGTTTCAGTTGAAACTTCGACATTGCCAACCATCTCAGACATCACGACAGCCTGCTCGTGATGCGGAATCATCTCTTGCACAAACTTTTGATCGGCCTTGTTCCACGACGCGTTTTCGTCGACCGCCGAACCACTTGAACAACCAACAACGACAAACACGCTAAAAACGGCTAGATTTTTGGTCATGAGCGACATTGAGTTAAAGATATCGGGCATGACCTGTCAGAACTGCGTTCGCCATGTGAAAGAAGCCATCTCCGAGGTATCTGGCATCAAGTCAGTCGAGGTTTCACTTGAAACTGCAACTGCAAAAATCTCAAGTGACACAGCACCTGATCTCAACGCATTAACAACGGCGATTCAAGCCGCGGGCTACAGCATTAGCAATACGTAGACGTTCAAAAAGATTTATTCGACGCGCATGCCAGAGATTGCACGGGCAATCACCA
>CAMDEC010000093.1 GCA_945893395.1 Bifidobacterium breve | reverse complement strand
ATTAATTGCATGGCGATGAACATCGGCACCGACTCGGGTGCAATGCCCGCGAACGATTCGCTGAAACTTCGGGCAATCGATACGGCGGGATTAGCCAAAGATGTCGATGATGTGAACCAATAGGCACCGCCTATCCATACACCGACGGCAACTGGCACCGATTCTGGTCGCGGACCACGAGCGATTAAAAAAATCACGAGCAACAAACCAACTGTGGCGACAACTTCGCCGAGCCAGATGCCCGAGCCTTCGCGAATTTTTGTCGACGGTCCAAAAATGTCGAGACTGAACATCGAGTTGGCGAATGCCGCACCGACGATGCCGCCGATTGTTTGGCTGACTGCATATGGCAACAACTCGCGCCATGGTCGCGCGTCAAAAATGCAGGTCGCAGCAGTGACGACTGGGTTGAGGTGCGCGCCAGAGATCGGACCGAACATCAAAATGAGTGCGATCAGCGCACCGACTGTTGCACCAGCGTTGGCGAGAAGTTGTAGCGCGACATCGTCGGTGAGGTTCGTCGCCATGATTCCCGAACCAACGACCGAAATTATCAGCAGTGCGGTGCCGAGTGCTTCTGCGAAAAGTCGTTGCGTGAGATTCGTCGGTTTCATAGTTTTATTTCGTTTCGATGCCGAGGTCGTTGAGCAGTTTTAATACGCGACGGCGAATCTCGTCGCGAATCGGTCGTACCGCGTCGACGCCAAGACCTGCTGGGTCTTCGAGCGCCCAGTCTTCGTAATGCTTACCCAGGAAAATCGGACACGTATCGCCGCAACCCATCGTGATCACTGCATCGACTGCTTTGACACTTTCGACAGAAAACGGCTTTGGAAATTCGTTAGAGATGTCGATGCCGACCTCGCACATCGCTTCAACTGCTGCTGAGTTGAGTTGTTTGCCAGGGTCTGAGCCACCCGAGTAAACATCGACACGGTCTTGTGCGAGGTGACGCAACCAACCTGCCGCCATTTGCGACCGCCCTGCGTTGTGCACGCAGACAAACAACACGGATGGTTTCTTGCTGTGTGAATTCGCCACGCCCAAAGTGTAATTTTCGCAATTTCGTCGCGAGGTAGTTCGGAGGTGAACAGTCGGTTAACAGTCATTTGACAAGCAGGGCTAGTGTTTAGGCATGAAAACTTTCAATAACTACATCAATGGCAAAGAAGTTGCGGCAAAAGACGGTCGCACTACCCCGGTTATAGACCCAGTTACGGGCAAACAATATGCGACTGCGGCATTGTCGGGCCCAGCAGATGTCGACGACGCAATGAAGGCGGCAGCCGATGCGTTCGAATCGTGGAAGCATTCGACGCCATCGGTGCGGCAAAAGGCGATCAACGACATCGCCGATGCGATGGAAAAGAACATGAACGAGTTGATCGAAGCCGAGATCGAAAACACGGGCAAGCCTCGAGCGATCACCTTCAGCGAAGAAGTGCCACCGATGATGGACCAGATTCGTTTCTTTGCTGGTGCCGCGCGAATGCTCGAAGGCAAGAGCGCCGGTGAGTACATGACGGGCTTCACCTCATATATCCGACGTGAGCCGATCGGTGTGTGTGCGCAAGTCGCACCGTGGAATTATCCGTTGATGATGGGTGTCTGGAAGTTCATTCCGGCGATTGCGGCGGGCAACACGACGGTGTTGAAGCCGAGCGACACGACACCAGCGTCGACTGCCTTGCTCGCGAAAATCGCGGGCCAAGTTTTGCCGCCGGGTGTGTTGAACGTGATTTGCGGCGATCGCGACACTGGTCGCAGCATGATCGTGCACCCGACGCCCGGCATGGCATCGATCACCGGTTCAGTGCGCGCCGGAATGGAAGTCGCCGAGGCGGCAGCGAAATCTTTGAAGCGCGTGCAACTTGAACTGGGTGGCAAAGCACCGGTCATTATTTTCGACGATGCCGACATCGAACTTGCAGTTTCAACAATCGCCATGACTGGTTACTTCAACGCCGGACAAGATTGCACGGCGGCAACGCGTGTGATCGCTGGTCCAAAAATTTATGGTGACTTCGTTGACGCACTCGCCGAACAAGCCAAGAAAACCAAGACGGGCAAACCAAACGAAGATGTGCTCTACGGACCGCTTAACAACGAAACGCATCTTGGCAAGGTCAAGGGTTTTGTTGATCGCACGCCAAAGCACGCCAAAGTTGTTACCGGCGGTTCGCAAGTGTCGGGCCCCGGCTACTTTTTCGAGCCGACCGTAATTTGCGATCTCAAACAAACCGACGAAATGATTCAAAACGAAATGTTCGGACCAGTCATTACCGTGCAAAAGTTCAGTGATGAACAAGAAGCGTTGACCTGGGCCAACGGGGTCGAATATGCACTCGCCTCTTCAGTGTGGACACGCGACTTGGGCAAGGCGATGCGCATGACCAAGAACCTCGATTTTGGTTGCGTGTGGGTGAACACGCATATTCCGATGGTGGCCGAGATGCCACACGGTGGCTACAAGAAGTCGGGCTACGGCAAAGATCTTTCGGCATATGCGCTTGACGATTACACGCGCATCAAGCACGTGATGATCAATTTGAATAGCTAAACAGCTACCGGCGCCTGAAGGCGTTTCGCGGTTGCCTGCAACAAGCGATCTAAAATTGTCGCCATAATCACGATCGCCAAGCCGACCTCTACCCCGAGGCCCGAGTCTGGACCAGTGAGAGCCTCAATTGATCGATAGCCAAGACCGCCGCCGCCGACCATCCCTGAAATAATCGCCATCGCCAAGACCATCATCACCATTTGATTGATCGCCAAAATAATTGATGGCATCGCCAGCGGCACACGCACACCCCACAAAACTTGGCGCTGCGTCGCGCCGAAAGTTATCGCAGCCTCGACTGATTCATTGTTGACTTGGCGGATGCCAAGACTCGTGAGACGAATGCCCGGCGGAATTGCATAGACAACCGCAGCCACGATGCCCGGCACCGGACCAACCGAAAAAATCATCACAAACGGAATCGCATAAACAAGATTCGGAATTGTTTGAAACGCATCAAGCACCGGCGCGATTATCGCCTCGATGCGCGGACGACGGCCGAGCCAGATGCCGATCGGCAGCGCAATCAGAATCGAAATAAACACGGCGACGATCGTTTGCGTGAGTGTGTCGACCGCGTCGAGCCATCTGCCCGTGAGACCGATAAATGTGACACCGCACGCGGTGAACAAAGACATCTTCCAGCCAGCGACATAAAACGCAAAAGCTGACGCGACGACGACGACTGCCTGCCAAGTGATCGACTCATTGAAAAGTGTTTGCGCGCGGACGAGAATTTCGCGCACGATGAAGTCGTTGAACGGCCGAGTAACGACATTAAAAGTTGTGCGGAACCATTTAAAGCCTGTGTCAATCGGGTCGGCGAATGATGTGCCCCACGAAAACGGAAACTCGACCCAACCCAACAACCTGCCGACAACGGCGGCAAGCGCGAGACCAATTAGTGACATATATAAGGTGTTGCGTTTGACTCTGACTCGTTGTGCCCCAGGCGTTGAAACGAGCGACATGCTGACACGGTCGAGCACGAGCGCAACTGCAACCACAGCAAGGCTGACAACCAGCCCGCGACCAGGTTCGAGACGGCGAACAGTCTGGTTGATTTCTTGACCGAGGCCACCGGCGCCGACCAATGTTGCGATCACGACGATGCCGAGCGCCATCATCACGGTTTGATTGATGCCCGTGATTATCGACGGCACGGCGAGCGGCAACTGAACTTTTGCCAAAATCTGACGTTTGGTTGCGCCGAACATTTGCGCGGCTTCGACTGCTGACTTCGGCACTTGCTGAATACCGAGCGTTGTCAACCGAACCATCGGCGGCAGCGCATAAATCACCGTGGCAATTGCTGCTGGCGCTGGCCCGATGCCGAAAAACAAGACAATTGGGATTAGATAGACGGTCGCGGGCACAGTCTGCATGCCGTCCAAGACCGGGCGTAGCGCCGACTCGACTCGTTGATTTAGTGCGGCAACAACGCCGAGCGGCACGCCAATCAAAACACAAATAAAAACTGCGACTGCCATCAGCGAAATTGTGATGATGCTTTCAGACCATACGCCGACGAGACCTGGGTAAACGACTGCTAAAGCTGCGAAAGTAGCCACACCCCAACGGCGCGTGCGCGCGACAACTGCAAATACGATGATCGCCGGCACAAACCATGGCAGCCAAGTGAAAAGTGCCTCGACTGATTCGATGCCGAACTCGACAACCGAAATAAACGGATTTAAAATGTATTCAAACAGCCAATGGCTGCTGCGATTTTTTCGAACCCACGACTGAAGATTCGTGATCGGCTCGGCAAGGCCGATGTTTAGCGAATCAGGAAACCCACGCGTGCCCAAAGTCTGAGCAAGAATTATTAAGACAAACAGACCGCTTAATCGGCGTTTCATTTTTGTTCGGCTTGCAAAATGTTTGCAACACTCGCGCGATTAACCACACCAATTACTTGATTGTTGGCGTCAAGAACAGTTATTGGTTCGTCACGTTCAAGCAACATCGGGATGAT
>CAMDEC010000092.1 GCA_945893395.1 Bifidobacterium breve | reverse complement strand
ATTAGCGGAAGGGTTTGTCGCCGAGAATCGTGGCGCGGTGCATCACGCGACGATGCGGCAAATAATCGGCAAACGCAAAATGTTGCGTCAGTCGATTATCCCAAAACGCCAAGTCATATTGTTTCCACTCCCAGCGCACCCTGAACTCGGGGCGCGCAACATGCGAAGTCAAAAAATTTAAAACTTCGGCGCCTTTGTCTGGCGCGAGTTCGATTATCCGCGTCGTAAAATTCTCGTTCACATAAATACCGCGCCTACCGCTAACCGGGTGCGTGCGCACAACCGGGTGAATCATCGGCGGATTCTTCAGGCGCGCCGCCGCAAGTTGCGCGCGCGCCTCGGGCGTCTTGCCGTAGTGCGACTCAGGAAACGCCTTGGCAATATCGTGTTCTGCCGTCAGATTTTCGATCAGCGATTTATATTCGTCGTCAAGCGCGTCATACGCGGCCGCACAACTCGTCCACATCGTGTCGCCACCGGTCGGCGGCAACTCGCGCGCCGAAAGCAAGCACCCCATCGGTGGAGACTCGATGAACGGCACATCGGTATGCCATGAGTCGTTGTCAGGCGGGTTATCGACATGCGTGTCAAGAATAATTATTTCTTCAACATCTGAAACATGCGGATAAACCGGGTGCACGTGCAGAGCCCCGAATTTCGCCGCAAGGTCGCGATGTTGACGCGGGGTCACTGGTTGATTCTCAAAGAACAACACATGGTGCTCGACGAGTAACGCCAGCAACTCCGAACACTGCGCAGAAGTCAGCGGTTTGCAAAGGTCAATATCCGATACAACTGCACCGATTGCGAGGGTCAGTTGCTTGGCTTGCATACCTCAAAACTAGTCGCACTAGCCTGTCGGTAATTCAATAAAACTCAAAAATCAAGAGCAGAGGCGACGATCATGCAAAAGTACGAGAAGATCTACATCAACGGCAAATGGATTGCGCCTCAGGGCACCGACAAAGCGATCGAAGTCTTTGACTCGACGAACGAAGAAGTCATGGCGTCAATTCCGTCGTGCAATGCAAAAGATGTCGACGCCGCAGCGCAAGCCGCACGCGCCGCATTCATCGGCTGGGCCGCACTCGATGTGCAAGAGCGCGCCAAATATATGAATCGAATCGGTGACGGCATCGCCGCTCGCATGGACGAACTCGCAACAGCAATTTCACGCGAGACCGGCATGACGAAGTTTCTCAGTCAGATGATTCAAGTTGGTTTGCCGATCAATTCGTTCAAACAAGCGGCGATCGTCGCCGAAAAATTCGAATACCAGCACGAACTCGGCAATTCGCTCGTCGTGCGCGAGCCATTCGGCGTAGTCGGTTGCATCACCCCATGGAACTACCCGTTGCACCAGATCGTTGCCAAAGTTGCGTTCGCAATGGCCGCGGGTTGCACGATTGTGCTCAAGCCAAGCGAAATTGCGCCAATTGATGCGTTCATTCTTGCTGAGATCATCGATGAAGTGGGTTTGCCTGCAGGAGTGTTTAACCTCGTCTCTGGCACCGGGCCGATTGTTGGCGAGGCAATGGCGGCACACAAAGAAGTCGACATGATTTCGTTCACTGGCTCAACTCGCGCGGGCCGTCGCGTCACGCAAGTTGCCGCAGAAACCGTCAAAAAAGTTCACCTCGAACTTGGCGGCAAATCAGCAAACATTATTTGCGCCGATCTTGACACAGAAACTTTCGCCAAAGCCGTCAAGCGTGGCGTCGGCGATGCATTTTTAAATAGCGGACAAACCTGTCTAGCACTCACTCGCATGCTCGTGCCAAAGTCACGTCTCGCCGAAGCCGAAACTCTCGCTGCCGAAGCGGCAAGTGCGATGAAGGTTGGCGATCCGTTCGAACAAACTACGGCGCTCGGGCCACTAGCTTCAGCCGCGCAACGCGATCGCGTCAACGGTTACATCCAAAAAGGCATCGACGAAGGTGCGAAGCTTCTCGTTGGTGGTGTTGGTGTGCCCGAAGGTTGCACAACTGGCTATTACGTCAAGCCGACAGTGTTTTCGAACGTGAAAAACTCGATGACGATTGCCCAAGAAGAAATCTTTGGTCCAGTGTTGAGCATCATCGCTTACGAAAACGAAGACGATGCGGTACGCATCGCCAACGACACTGTTTATGGTTTGTCGGGCGGCGTGTGGGCTTCAACCAAAGAAAAAGGCGTTGCGATCGCGCGACAACTTCGCACTGGTCAAGTCGCCGTCAATGGTGGTGGCTTCAATATCAATGCCCCACTCGGTGGCTACAAGCAATCAGGTGTCGGTCGCGAATACAGCGAATACGGTTTCGACGAGTTCCTCGAAATCAAGAGCATGCAGCTCTAAAAATTATTTACGGCGCGAGTCACGCGCTGCAGGCATCCAGTTTTCGCCGGCTGTGGCATCGATTCGCGCCAAGAACTTGTGACCGACAGGCTCAATTAGTTCTGCATATTTCAGCGTCAAGTCTTCACCGAGGTGACGCCACGCTCGCTCGCACAACTCGTTTGTCTTGTCTTCGATCTCTTCGCGAAACGCGAGACCCGTCGCATTGATACGACCGTCAGTAACAAAACCTCGCGAGTCAAGAGCCGCCCAAGCTTGTGCGAGTTGCGCATCGTCAGCGCCACGACTTCGCGGAATCCAATCGCCCGGGTAACCGAGAAATGCATCGTGCAATAAACCCGCTTGCACACCAGAAATTTCGTGGCTAGCCAGCAACTCAAAGTGCGTGTCGCCTCGCCATTCGCGAATGCAATTGACTGCAAGCCATGCCGACAACGCCGCATCATCTTGGCAACGTGGCCAACTTCGATGCGCGGCACATAACGGGCGACGAGCGAGCGGCAAAGAGTCTGCAGCATCCCATAACGGCGACGCCAACTCGCCGAGTGGCAAAACAATCTCAGGTGCGTATTCGCGCAACCCGCGCGCGACCGCTTCGTTGCGTACTCGATATGCATCTTCAAAAGTTGTGTGTTTGCGCGCCTCGTCTAAACACAAGTCGATAAATTCTTTACGAATCGAATAGAAAGCCGCAACGACGGCATCGTTGCCTGACGACGCAAGTGGCGCCGCGCGTGACGCAATGTAATAACCCAAACCATTTGGCACACCGAGCGCCGTATATCGCGCGATCGCATCTGGGTCCCAGTAGATCCAGCCGATCAAGCGGTGCGACGCGAGAGATGCCCGCGCACTTAATTCGCGCCAATTATTCATCGGTCAGGCAAGGATCAAAGTCTATTTGCGCGTCAGTTTCGCGCCCCACGCAACCATCGCCGCGCCGAGTGCTGCTGCAACAATCAACGGCACCAATGAACCTTCAGTTAAAGCAGCGGTCAGCACGACTGCCCACACGCCGGTCGACACTGCAGTCGCCGCCGACATCAGCGCTTCGCTGCGACGATACGCAATCAAGAACAACACAGCCGAAATCGCGATGCCGACCACCGCGATGACATCACCGCCATAAGTGTTTTGTGCAATGCAACCCCAACCAATAACGATCAAAGACGCAACAAGTGGCGGCAAACTCGGTTTTATTCGCCCGATGATCGAGGCAAGTGCAGCCAACACACCGAGCGCACACAACACAGCGCCTGTCGTTTCGTCATTCAAATTATTTAATTCGCCTATCAAAGCAACAAATGCTGCAAGTTCGAACACAACTGCAGCGATCGCCACGCCACTCTTGGTGCGACGAAACCATAGCCACGACCACGCCGCGGCGATCAAAAAGCCGACCGATGCAGCGCCAACGTTTGGTTCGTCTGGCAACAAAATTGCCACTGCAAAACCAAGTGGCACACCTGCGAATGAGCCGACGATACCCGCCAAAAATTTGAGTGGCTTTGTGCGCGAAACAAGTCTGGCGACTATTTCAGCAATCAATGCGACGAGCGCGAGTACGGCCGCAACGAAGGCCTGCGACGGATCATCACCGAGCACGCGAACAAAAATCGCAAAGCCCGCCGATACCAACAAGATCGCACCCAACACGATCAACGCGATGCGCATCGGAAACTTTGAAGTTGTCGCCTCACGCTCAAACGACATTTTCGACAATCGATCGTATGTCGAGTCGTCGATTAGGTCTTGCTTGCGCGCGACTTCGAGACCTTGCTCCCACTCACCCATACGACGCCTCCATCACACTGGGTATTGTATTAGTGCGGGCGTGGCGCGCGATGCAGAGAATCTCGTCGATCATTTCGGCAGAAATCGTGTTCTCATTTTTAGCCAAACTTGGCGCCTGAAAAAATTCGCTTAGATCACGCGGCAACTTCGGTGCAACAGGTGCGAACATCTCACCGTCGATGTGCGTTGCACGCAACAACCCGCAGTCGATCTGATAAGAAATTGCAGTTTCACCCGCTGCGAAACTAAAACTACCCGCACCAACTAAATCACGCGCCGTCTGCACGCGCCGCAACACGGTCTCGAGTGCATCAATGCGAGTCAACACATCGCCTGCCTCTTCAAATCTTTGCGCCTGCGAATGCTTGCGCATTTTCGCCGTCAACTGTTCAATCACGTCTTGCGCCTCGCCCATCATCACCTGCTCAACTCGTTG
>CAMDEC010000091.1 GCA_945893395.1 Bifidobacterium breve | reverse complement strand
AACATTCCACTTGGCGCAACTAGACCACTTCCGCTTATCTGCAATAAAAATTGTCCGCCATAGAATCTTTTGTAACTTGACTTTCCATTGTCTTTTATTTTTTCCCACTTAATGATGACTTTCGTAATTTCGTTACTCATACTCTCGGCATGCTCAAGCAACGGATACATCTCTTCGTACTTTGAGTAGTCGACTCCAAGAGTTCCAGACTCATCATCCGAGCAATGTTTAATCACTCCATAGTCAACACCGAGATCGACTGCAAGTTTTGCAAATGGAAGAATTTCGTCTTTGAATTCTGGCATCAAGACCATTTGGATGCCAATTGTGACTTTGAGGCCGAGTCGTCTTTTAAGATCAACTGCATAACGAATGTGCGACATCGCCCTGTCAAAAACTTCGGTATGTTCTGGGCCCTTATACATAATTCTTGCGTAGCCAGCAGGAGTGCCGGCAGCAACAGTAAAACGAACCCAAGTCAAATATGGCAACACTTCATCAATTTTTTCCGGCTCCCACTCCCAACCATTTGTCGCGTTACCGACATCTAAACCGACTTTTGCAGCATGCTGGATAAATGGCACATACGCTTTGGAGAGAGTGCTCTCGCCGTCAGAAATTAACGAAACCGCTTTAACACCAATTTCGGCAAAGTCATCTAAAAGGTTCAGCGCTTGAGCAGTTTTGATAACTGCTCGCTCCTGAGGTTCTTGAACCATTGCATAACAGAACGAACACATCGCGCCACACGCGCGGGACAATGCCATATCGACGGTTATTGGGGCAATTCGCTCTCCGTTTTCCCATGCTGCAACTCGATCGTAGTGATGTGACAACTTATGCCCGTCTAAAACTAATGCTCCCTCTCGCGTCTTAACTGAATTGTCTGAATTAATCATCGTCGTGGCTCTGCAACTCTCTCTGTTCGAATCACAATGCCACGCAAATTTCTGAGTGTGCTCTTGTCGCCAAGAGGCTCACACCACACGACTAGACCAGGGTCGACGATCGCTTTTAGTTCGAACTCAAAATCGAGCAGTAGCGTGCCACGAATATGCGGAGGCAGGGCCTCTAGTAAAGTAACGAAGATAGTCCCATCTTCGAGAGCCCGCGAGACCGCAATCGGCGCGAACTTGACATTTTTGAGACAAACATCTTCAACTAGCTTGACTCTCTGATCATCAGACTTGAGTTTCCATTCAGTTGATGTTTGAGGGCTTTCTAATTCGGCTTCATTTTGCATACAGGAACAAAAGCCTAGACGGTTACAACGCGACTAAATAGCGACTGGCGCTTGCAGGCGGCGCGCGGTTGCCTGCAACAAGCGATCCAAAATTGTCGCCATAATCACGATCGCCAGACCGACCTCTACCCCGAGACCCGAGTCTGGGCCAGTGAGAGCCTCAATTGATCGATAGCCCAGACCGCCGCCGCCGACCATCCCCGAAATAATTGCCATTGCCAAAACCATCATCACCATTTGATTGATCGCCAAAATAATTGATGGCATCGCCAGTGGCACGCGTACACCCCACAAAACTTGGCGCTGTGTTGCGCCGAAAGTAATCGCAGCCTCGACTGATTCGTTATTGACTTGGCGGATGCCAAGACTCGTGAGACGAATTCCCGGCGGAATTGCGTAGACAACTGCAGCAACGATGCCCGGTACCGGACCAACCGAAAAAATCATCACGAACGGAATCGCGTAAACAAGATTCGGAATTGTTTGAAACGCGTCGAGCACAGGCGCGATGATCGCCTCGATACGCGGACGACGGCCGAGCCAGATGCCGATCGGCAACGCAATCAGAATCGAAATAAACACTGCAACGATCGTTTGCGTGAGTGTGTCGACGGCGTCGAGCCACCTGCCAGTCAGACCAATAAATGTGACACCGCACGCGGTGAACAAAGACATCTTCCAACCTGCGACATAAAACGCAAAAGCGGCCGCGACGACGACGACTGCCTGCCAAGTGATCGTCTCGTTGAAAAGTGTTTGCGCGCGCACGAGAATTTCGCGCACAATGAAGTCGTTGAACGGCCGAGTAACGACATTAAACGTTGTACGAAACCATTTGAAGCCAGTGTCGATCGGGTCGGCGAACGAAGTGCCCCACGAAAATGGAAACTCGACCCAGCCCAGCAATCTGCCAACAACGGCGGCGAGCGCGAGACCAATGAGCGCGGTATATAAGGTATTGTGTTTAACTCTGACTCGTTGTGCCCCAGGCGTTGAAACAAGCGACATGCTGACGCGGTCAAGCACGAGCGCAACTGCGACAACAGCAAGGCTGACAACCAGCCCACGACCAGGTTCGAGACGGCGAACAGTCTGATTGATCTCTTGACCGAGGCCACCGGCGCCAACCAAAGTTGCGATCACGACGATGCCGAGCGCCATCATCACCGTTTGATTGATGCCCGTAATTATTGACGGCACGGCAAGCGGCAGTTGCACCTTTGCCAAAATCTGGCGCTTGGTTGCACCGAACATTTGCGCCGCCTCGATTGCTGACTTTGGCACTTGCTGAATGCCAAGTGCTGTGAGTCGAACCATTGGTGGCAACGCATAAATCACCGTGGCGATTGCGGCGGGCGCTGGGCCGATGCCAAAAAACAACACAATGGGGATCAAATACACGGTTGCGGGCACAGTCTGCATGCCGTCCAAGATTGGGCGCAGCGCCGACTCGACTCGGTGATTTAGTGCAGCCAGCACACCGAGCGGCACGCCAATCAAGACGCAGATAAAAACTGCAACTGCCATCAGCGAAATTGTGACGATGCTTTCAGACCACACGCCCACGAGACCCGGGTAGACGACGGCTAAAGCTGCAAAAGTAGCCACACCCCAACGGCGCGTGCGCGCGACAACTGCGAACACAATTATTGCTGGCACGAACCACGGCAACCAGGTGAACACCGACTCGACTGATTCGATGCCGAACTCGACAACCGAAATAAACGGGTTCAAAATGAATTCAAACAGCCAATGGCTGCTGCGATTTTTTCGAACCCACGACTGCAGATTCGTGATCGGTTCGGCAAGACCGATGTTTAGAGAATCAGGAAACCCGCGTGTGCCAAGAGTTTGAGCAAAAATCAGTAAGACAATTAGGCCGCTGATTCGGCGCTTCATTTTTGTTCGGCTTGCAAAATGTTTGCGACGCTTGCACGATTGACCACACCGATTGCTTGATCGTTGGCGTCAAGAACAGTGATCGGTTCGTCGCGTTCAAGCAACATCGGGATGATCGCTTCAATTTTTGCCGATGCAGCAACTGTGCGACCGTTGGCAACTGGTTGACCGGCAACAGTCACCGACTTGACGCTTAGAACTTTTGCCCGCGGCACATCGTTGACAAATTCGCGCACATACGCCGTCGCTGGTGCCGAGACGATTTCTTCGGGCGTGCCGATTTGATCGAACGAACCGTCTTTCATGATTGCAATGCGGTCACCAAGTCGAAGCGCTTCTGCGAAATCGTGCGTGATGAACACAATCGTGCGTTGCATTGTTTTTTGCAATCTAATCAACTCGTCTTGCATCTCTTTGCGAATCAACGGGTCGAGTGCCGAAAACGGTTCGTCAAACAACAAAATTTGTGGATCAACTGCGAGCGCGCGTGCCAGACCGACCCGCTGTTGCATGCCGCCCGAGAGTTGCTGCGGATAGTGATCGGCCCACCCATCTAAGCCAACTGTGTTCAAAATTTCGGTTGCTCGAGCAAGACGGGCCGACTTGTCTATTTTTTGTACTTCAAGGCCGTAGGCGATGTTGTCGATAACTTTGCGATGCGGAAACAAACCAAAATGTTGAAACACCATTGACATTCGACCGCGTCGCAACTGGCGAAGTTGATCTTCATCCATTGCCAAAAAATCATCGCCGCCGAGTGAAATTTCACCCTGTGTTGGTTCAATCAACCTTGATAAACAACGAATTAAAGTTGACTTGCCAGAACCTGACAGTCCCATCACAACGAACGTCTCGCCTTGTGCCACGCTGAACGAGATATCTCGAACTGCGACTGTCTGCTTGGTCTGTTGCAGAATTTCGGCGCGACTTGAGCCGCCCTTGGACAGTTCTATTGTTCGAGCGTTGTCACCTGGACCGAAAACTTTCCAGACATGACGCAGATCAATCGCTGGTTGCTCCCCCGAACCCATTGTCCAAAGAATAGTGCGACTATTCGCTGACGCACCCAGGCTTGCTATGGTGATTAGAGCCCTATTTGGGGCTTAAATCACGATCAGAGAAAGTTCAAGGGGAGAATATGGGATTACGAAATAAGAAATTTGCCATCGGCTTGGTGTCGGTTGGCGCACTGTTGCTTGCAGCCTGTGGCGGCAGCGACGGGGATAGCGCAGGCGGCACTGAGACGATCAGAATCGCACGCAATAACTGGACCGCTTCGGCGATCGAAGTTGAAGTTGTTAAGCAATTGATTGAAGCCAACCTGGGCAATCCAGTTGAAATTGTCGACATCGACGAGAATGCGATGATCGCCGGTATGTCGAGTGGCGATATTGATGCCAACGTTGAAGTTTGGCCATCGGGTTTCACACCTGATGAGCAGGCATTTGTTGATGACGGTTCGGTTGTCAAC
>CAMDEC010000090.1 GCA_945893395.1 Bifidobacterium breve | reverse complement strand
TTACTAACAAACCTTGCCGACTGGCGGCGGTGTGAGATCAATCAAATATTCATCGACTGCATCGACGACGCACCTGTTTAATCCATAGCCAGTGTGTTGATCGGCGGTAACTGTCAAGAAGATTCCATCGGCTAATGCTTTTGCGGCGTTGCGCGATGATTCAATCGGCGTCGCAGCGTCACCAGTTGTGCCGATTACAACGATCGGTCCAGCGCCTTTGCCGGTGATTTCTAGACGTTGCACCTGCGGCACAGGCCACAACGCACATGAATATCCGTACGCAAAACTTTCGCCAAACCGTTTGGCGGCTTTTGTAAACACCGGAATCTGTTCGTCAACTGCAGCGACACTTGTCGGCCCCGGGTCATCAAGACATGAAATCGCTAAGAATGCCTCAAGTTCGTTGCCATATGTGCCATTCGGTTTGCGTTGGAAGTAGTCGTCGTAAAGCCTCAGTAACCCAGCACCATCACCTTCGACTGCGTCGGCCAAAGCACGTTCAAGTGCTGGCCACAACGCATCTGAATACATTGATTGTGCAAGCGCGGTATAAATCACGCCCTGGGTGATTGGCGTTCGATCGGCGGTAACGACGATCGGTGATTTGTCTATTTCAATTAGCAGTTCGTCGAGCGCCGCAGCAGAATTGCCGTTGCTATGAAATGCACATGAAACGCGTTTCGAACATGCGGTAAGGAACGCATCAAGTTGTTTTTCGAAACCTTTTGCCTGAGCCAAACCTTGGTCGAGCGAAGTTGCATTTGGATCAGACGCGCCGTCCAGAACTGCTGCCCGCACGGTATTTGGAAACATCGTCGCCCAAGTGGCGCCGAGTTCTGAGCCATATGAAAAACCAAAATATGTAATTTTCTCTTCGCCGAGCGCTTGACGAATTGAATCCATATCGCGTGCAGTTGCTTGTGTCGAGATATACGGCAAGATTTCGCCACTTCTTGCGACACATTTGTCGTTGAATTTTTGACTCGCGTCAATGATTGCCTGTTTTTCTTCAGGAGTCTCTGGCGTTGAGTCGATGCCAAAATATTCGTCATATTCGTCGATGCAGTTGACCGCGGGCGTCGACTTGCCGGTGCCGCGCGGATCCCAACCGATGATGTCAAAACGACCTAGCAGTTCTGAACTGAAGTAATACTGCGCATCCTGGGCAACACTCGAACCACCAAAACCCGGGCCACCTGGATTGACGAGCATCGAACCAATTTTGTTGGCCTGGTCAGTTGACGGCAGACGCGTAATAAATAGTGTGAACGATCCAATAGTTGGGTCGTCATAATCAAATGGCACCGCGAGTGAGCCGCACTCACTCTCACCGGCTGGGTCGTTTAAGCACGGGCTCCAAACAATTTTTTGGGACGAAACCGTGTTCGTAGTTGGTGGCGTCGTTGATGACTCTGGGGCTTCACTTGTCGCGGTGATGTCTTGATCGTCAATCGTGTCGCTAGACGAACCAATAATCGTTGGTTCAGAACACGCGGTGATTAGAGCTGTAATTGTCGCCAAGGCCGCAATTGAGACAACGAACCTGCGTCTAGTGTCTAGATGATGCTCCACGAGTCTTCAAGCGTATTGCTATCAGACGAGACTTTTTCGGTCAGCGAATTCATTAAGACTGTGAACCAGGCTGTCAAACAGCGATTCGGTCGGGGCGTTTGGTTACACGGCGAAGTTCAAGAACTGAAAATTCCGGGCCATGTTTATTTCACATTGGTTGACAATGATGGCGATAAAAAGGCAGTTTTGAGTGCGTCAATTTGGGAAGGCGTTTATTCGGCAATGGAAGCCAAACTTGCCGAAAGCGGCTTGCAACTCGCCGACGGGCTAAAGGTGCGGGTGTTCGGTGAGCCAGATCTTTACTCAGGCAACGGCAGATTCAGTTTCAAGGTTGCGAAAATTGATCCGCGGTTTACGCTCGGTGATTTGATCGCCCAACGCGAAGCAGTCATCAAACAACTGAAACTTAAAAAACTTTACGACGCCAACCGTGCAGTCGATCTGCCGCTCGTGCCGTTGCGTGTAGGCATCATCACCAGTGTCGGTAGCGCCGCACACGCTGATGTTTTAAAAACATTTAAAGACTCAAAAATTGGATTCACGATTTTTGTGCATGACGCACGAATGCAAGGTGACGATTCGGTGAGTTCGATCGTTGCAGCACTGCAAAAAATGGATGGGAGAGATGATCTTGATGTGCTAATGCTTGTGCGCGGTGGCGGTTCAAAAAATGATTTGGTCGCCTTTGACTCGCTCGAAATCGCCACAGCAATTGCCAAGTGTCGGCTACCAGTTTTCACGGGCATCGGACACGAAATAGATGTCAGTGTCGCTGATGAAGTCGCACACCTGTCGCACAAAACGCCAACGGCATGCGCCACCGCAATAATTGAACTCGTCCGAGATTTCGTCGAATCAACAGAACAAGCATGGGACGGCATCGCCACGCTCGCACTTCGTGAACTCGAATCTTCAACGAGTCGTCTTGCTGATCGCGCCAACAAAATCAGCAGTAAAGTTTTAGATGCTCTTGCTCGTGCTAGCAAACGCCTAGCAATGACATCACAGCGCATCAAACATCGGCCTGTCGAAATCTTGCGCCTCGAAAAAAGTTCACTAGATGCATTGGCGGATCGTGTGCGCCTGCTCGACCCCGTCAACACGATGGCTCGGGGTTGGAGCATCACCCGCAACGCCAACGGTCAGACGGTACGTGACGTATTTAAGCTAAAAACTGGTGACAAACTAGTCACAACATTCGCCAACGGTTCGGCGACGAGCAATGTTCAAGAAATTTCATCGAAAGGAAACCAAAATGGCAAAAGCAAAGAGTGACGAAAATATCGGTTATGCCCAAGCACTTGAAGAACTCGAGTCGATTCTTGCCGAGTTAGAAGACAACGATGTTGATGTCGACAAACTTGCCACGCATGTGCAACGTGCTTCGCAATTGATTGAACTTTGTCGTGATCGCATCGGCAACGCAAAATTACAAATCGAAGAAGTTGTCAAGGGACTCGCCAAAGAGTGAGTCGGCGTAGCCTTTAGGCGTGTCAGTCAATCCACCAACTTGGTTAAAGTTGGTCGCCACGCGCGTGGAAGCGCGACTCAGCGAGTTCTTGCGAGACGAACAAGATCGTTGGTCAGGTCTCGACAGCGATTTGAGTGCACCGCTCGGTGAACTGACACGATTGGTCGGCGCAGGTGGCAAGCGTCTGCGACCTGCATTTTGCTATTCGGCATTCGTTGGTGCAGGTGGCGATGAAGATTCGAAACAATTGCTTGATACTCAAGCGGCGCTCGAATTGTTGCATGCATCAGCACTTTTGCATGACGACATTATTGATGGATCGTTAACGCGTCGCGGTGAGCCAACCTCGCACACTCGCTATATCTCCAAGCATGCAGACAGCAAGTGGGCGGGTGAAGCCAGACGCTTCGGTGAGGGTGCAGCAATTTTGATCGGCGACTTGGCTTTCGTCTACGCCGATCAATTGATGACTGGGGTCAATTCGATCACTGCGAAAGTCTGGAATGAAATGCGCATCGAAGTAAACATCGGTCAATATCTCGACTTACTCGGTTCAGCGCAACGCGAACGAGATTTAACCAAAGCCGAAAGAGTGTGTCGCTATAAAAGCGGCAAATACACCGTCGAGCGACCGTTGCATCTTGGCGCGAGTCTTGCAGCACCAGAACAAGCAGATGTTTTGCTTGAACAACTTTCTAGTTTTGGTTTGCCGCTCGGTGATGCGTTTCAAATGCGTGACGATGTGTTGGGTGCATTCGGCGATGGTGCAACGAATCTCACGGGCAAGCCAGTTGGTGATGATTTGCGTGAAGGTAAACCGACACCGCTATTAGCGCTGGCATGTGAGCGTGCAACGAGGTCGCAACGAGAAGTGCTTGATCGAGTTGGCAATCCACAACTCTCGCAGCAAGAAATAGCCGACATTCAGCAGGTGATTGTCGAAACTGGCGCACTCGTGGCGCTTGAAACTATAATCTCCTCGCTTGTCGAGCAGTCAATAGCCGCAATCGCACAATCGTCGCTAAATAAAACTGCAATCAATCAGTTGACAGAACTTGCCAAATTCATCGCATCGCGCACGAATTAGCAGCGAGCAAAATAAAAATCTGCAGATAGCGTTTTGGTCATGACCGTAACCGTGCGCATCCCCACAACATTGCGACCACTCTCGGGTGGCGTCTCGACCGTGCAAGTTGAAGGCTCGACACTCGCCGAAGTTCTGGCTGGCTTGAACAACGCTCACCCAGGTTTTTCAGATCGCCTGTTCGACAGCGAAGGCAACCTGCATAAATTCGTTAACGTCTTCGTGGCCGACGACGATGTGCGCTATATGCAGGGTCTGGCAACAGCGGTTGCCAGCGGCCAAACGGTTTCGATTATTCCTGCCGTCGCAGGCGGCTGAACCTCCAGCCCAAGCGGGCACTCGGTTTTGATTTAGCAGTCTCGTAGATAGAGTGCTAACTCTCAAAGTTCAATTTTTTGAGACAAATTCGGAGGAATAAATCATGGCCAAAATCATTGCATTCGACGAAGAGGCCCGCCGCGGACTCGAAACCGGAATGAACAAACTCGCCGACGCTGTGCG
>CAMDEC010000089.1 GCA_945893395.1 Bifidobacterium breve | reverse complement strand
CTTTGCTGTGCGACCAGTGCCAAGTGAAACTACACCCAGCGCATCACCCATCTCGCCTGTTTCGTCACCAATCGTGTTAACAGATCCAATTCCAAGTTGACCAAATGCGCCGCCTCCCCAACATTTCACCGTTGCATTATCTAGCAGCGCACACGAATGTGTGCCTCCTGCACTAACTGCAACAACTGTGCGATTCGTGCCGAGTGACACTGCGCCCAGTACATCGCCCATCTCGCCAGCATCATCACCTCGACTGTCTGTGTCGCCCAAACCCAACTGTCCATCGGTGTTTAAACCCCAACATTTCACCGTCGAATTATCCAACAACGCACACGAATGAGCTGAGCCTGCAGACACTGCAACTGCAGTGCGACCAGTGCCAAGCGAAACTGCGCCGAGTGCGTCGCCCATTTGGCCAGCTGTGCGACCCAGCGATGTAGAGGCGCCATAACCAAGTCGACCGTCTGTGCCCAGCCCCCAACATTTAACGGTCGAGTTATCGAGCAAAGCGCAACTATGCGATGCACCCGTTGCGATCATCGTTGCACTGCGACCAGTGCCGAAATCGATTGCCGCGAGTGCGTCGCCCATCTCACCAGCACCGTCACCCAAACTTGCGGTTGCCGACTGACCAAGTTGCCCCGAACTGCCTAATCCCCAACATTTCAATGTGTTGTTGTCGAGTACGACACAAGTGTGCGCCGTGCCCAAGTCGAGATATCGCATCAACTCTCGTGTTTGTGTCGCCGCGCCGGAACTGTTGCTCACGCTGCCACCGGCAACTTCGGCGAGAACGCGATGACTCATCAACGAGCCCGCAAATACCACAAAGGTCACCAAAGTAAGCAGACTCTTGCGAGACATAACGCGAGATTAGAAATCTCTGATAATCAGATGTCAAACTTTGCCCGAAGATTTCTCAAAAACTCGCTGTCTGGCTCTGACTTCGGGTGTTTCTGGCAAAACCGATAATGTCATGGTCGGTCAACTATGAAAATCTTGCAGACTCCTGACGAATGCTTTGCGGGGCTTGCGGATTGGCCATACCCGCCCAGTTACACGCTCGTTGACGCGACAGGTGCAGACTCGGTCAAGTTGCGCATCCATCATGTTGATGCAGGTGCCACGCCATCGGGCGAAACGATTTTATGCATGCATGGCGAACCGAGTTGGTCGTATCTATATCGCAAAATGATCCGGCATTTTGTGGCTGCCGGTCACAGAGTCGTCGCGCCCGATCTGATCGGTTTCGGACGCAGCGACAAACCCACCGCAACTTCTGACTATTCATATGAGCGACATGTTGACTGGATGACTCAGTGGCTTGTTGCCAATGACCTGAAAGACCTGACTTTGGTTTGTCAAGACTGGGGCGGACTAATTGGCTTGCGTCTCGTCGCGGCGATGCCCGAGCGTTTTGCTCGAGTGGTGGCGGCGAACACTTTTCTAAATACCGGTGACCGCCCGCCAAGTGAGGCGTTTATGGCGTGGCGAAAATACAGTCAAGAAACGCCCGTGTTTAAGGTCAGCGCAATTATGCAGGGTGGTTGCAAGATAAAACCACTCGCCGACAATGTGCGTGCAGCATACGATGCACCGTTTCCCGACGATAGTTACAAAGCCGGAGCCAGGGTGTTTCCAACTCTCGTACCAATTTCACCGCAAGATCCGTCGGCGATGGCCAATCTCGAAGCCTGGAAGTCGCTACGAAAATTTGAAAAACCTTTCCTCACGGCATTCAGCGACAGCGACCCAGTGACTGCAGGTGGTGACAAATATTTCCAACGCGAAATTCCGGGCTGCGCCGGACAACCGCACACGACGATCGAAGGTGCCGCCCACTTTTTGCAAGAAGACGCCGATGAGAAGTTTGCCGAAGTCGTGAATCAATTCATTAACACGACGCGCCAAACCAACGCCACATAACCAGCCTGATGAGTTCGACTAAAAACCTAAGTCAAGTGCTGATACCCTGCAATCTCTGAGAGGTGCGTTAAATGTCTACCCCAGCAAACAAAACAACGAGAATTGAGCCGGCAAAAGGTCGGCTCGGAGTACTAACGGTTGGTTTGGGTGCTGTCGCATCAACCTTGATTGCTGGCGTTGAACTCGCCAAAAAAGGTATCGCACTGCCAATTGGATCGCTTACTCAACTTGACACGATTCGCCTTGGCAAGCGCACAGAAAATCGCTCGCCGATGATCAAAGATTTCGTGCCACTGGCGAAACTCGAAGACATTGTTTGGGGAGCATGGGACCCGTTTCCGGATGATGCCTACGTTGCAGCACAACGGGCCGGTGTTTTAGAGGGCCCAAAACATGTCGAAGCGATTGCCGATATTTTGCGTGATGTGCGACCAATGAAGGCCGCCTTTGAACGTAACTACGTGAAAAATATCGACGCCGACAACGTGATGGGAAAGATCTCAAAGCGAAAAATGCTTGAAACGATTCGCGAAGACATCCATCGCTTCAAAGATGAAAAGAAGTGCGAACGATTGGTGATGATCTGGTGTGCCTCAACCGAAATTTATCTCGAAATTGGTCCACAACACCAAGACATCGAGAGTTTCGAAAAAGCCATTGACGCAAACGATCCGATGATCGCCCCGTCAATGTTGTACGCCTATGCGGCGATTCTCGAAGGTGTGCCATTTGCCAACGGCGCACCCAACTTGTGCGTTGACACCCCGGTTCTGCGCCAGTTGGCAACCGAGCGTGGCGTGGCGATCAGCGGCAAAGATTTCAAGACTGGTCAGACACTGATCAAAACGGTGTTGGCGCCGATGCTCAAAGCACGAATGCTGGGTCTCGCCGGTTGGTATTCGACGAATATTCTCGGCAATCGTGATGGCGAAGTTCTGGACGATCCCGAAAACTTCAAAACAAAAGAAGAATCAAAGTTGGGTGTGCTCGAGCACATATTGCAGCCAGAAAAACATCCTGAGCTTTATGGCAATGTTTTTCATAAAGTGCGAATCAATTACTATCCGCCTCGCGGTGACAACAAAGAAGGTTGGGACAACATCGACATTTTCGGCTGGCTCGGTTATCCGATGCAAATCAAAGTCGACTTCTTGTGTCGCGACAGCATTCTTGCCGCTCCGTTGGCGCTTGATTTGGTTTTGTTTTCTGATCTTGCCCAACGCGCCAAGTTGGGTGGCATCCAAGAATGGCTGTCGTTCTACTACAAGAGTCCGCAAGTCGCACCAGGTTTATATCCTGAGCATGATTTGTTCATTCAGCTTTCCAAGTTGAAAAACACATTGCGCTGGATGATGGGTGAAGATCAAATCACCCACCTTGGGCGCGAATACTACGACGAGGTCTGATCACCAAGCCAAGCAACTTGGCGATCGTTGTTGAGTAATTATTCGATGATGTTGGTGATTGCGCCGCGGTCGGCACCTTGAGCGAGTTTGGCGTATTTCGCCAACACACCACTCGTATAACGAGGCGGGTTCGGCTTCCAACCTTTTTTGCGCTTCGCCAATTCGGCATCTGACACGAGCAGATCGAGTTTCAACGAAGGTACGTCGATCAAAATTTTGTCGCCATCATTGATGAACGCGATTGGTCCGCCGTCAGTGGCTTCTGGTGCAACATGGCCGATGCAAAAACCCCAGGTGCCGCCGCTAAATCGACCGTCGGTTATCAACGCGCAGTCACTGCCACGACCAACGCCTTTCATCGCACCGGTGATTGCCAGCATCTCACGCATCCCAGGTCCGCCTTTTGGGCCTTCGTAGCGAATCACGAGCACGGTGCCAGGTTTTATATCCCCCGACATGATTGCCGCCATTGCGCCATCTTCGCCGTCGAACACTCGGGCCGGTCCTTCAAAATGCATCTGCTCTGCTGAAAGACCTGCGACCTTGACGACCGCACCGTTTGGTGCGAGCGAACCACGCAAAATATTTAATCCGCCTTCGGCATGAATTGCATTCGACAACGGGTGAATCACTTCACCATCTGGTGCCGGGGGGTTCAACTCTGCCAAATTCTCGGCCATCGTCTTGCCCGTCACCGTCAGCACATCGCCATGCAACAAACCTGCATCAAGCAAATGTTTCATCACTACCGGCACGCCGCCAACACGATCAATGTCGGTCATGTGATATTTGCCGCCAGGTTTCGTGTCGGCAATGTGCGGCACCTTGGCCGCAATGCGATTGAAGTCATCCAGCGATAACGACACGCCAGCCTCGTTGGCGATTGCCAACAAGTGCAACACCGCGTTCGTGCTACCGCCGAGTGCATTAACAATCGCGATCGCATTTTCAAATGCTTTCTTCGTCATGATGTCGCGTGGATAAATACCGAGACGCAGCAAATTTACGACGGCTGCACCGGCGCGCTGCGCATCGTCATCGCGTCGCGAATCAACTGCTGGTGGCGAAGCGCTGCCTGGCAAACTCATGCCAAGTGCCTCGGCGATGCTCGACATCGTGTTGGCCGTGAACATTCCGCCGCAGGCTCCCTCGCCTGGGCAGGCTTCGCGTTCGATTTCTTCAAGTTCTTGCTGCGACATTTTTCCTGCCGCACAAGCGCCGATCGCTTCGAACACGGTGGTGATGTCGATGTTCTTGCCGTTGTGCACGCCGGGCAAAGTTGATCCGTTATAAACGAA
>CAMDEC010000088.1 GCA_945893395.1 Bifidobacterium breve | reverse complement strand
GAGTTTTAACTTCCCATGCAATGTGATACATGCCCACTGTTGTCTTGCCAGCCTGAGAAGCAGTCTTGTCAGAACCAATACTAAAAAAAGCAATATCGTGGTGATTGAGGGATTTGGGGGCACGCATAAAAACGTAGGCTGCATTCGGGTGGTCAATAACCGTTGCGAACCCCAATACATCAGTGTAAAATTGCTGCGAGCGACGAGCATCACGCACGTACATAACTGCGTGGTTCATCCCAGTTATGGCCATTTGTGCCCTTTTAATTCAAGTTGTGTGTTGATGATTGGTCTGACAATCAGACCTTAATGGAAGCATCTCATTTCGCACAAATCGTAAGCCTGCCTCTTAGCACAACCGTGGCCGACAGGATACGGCACCTTCAAGTGCCAAAGATGTTGCGACGCTGGCGATTACGAAATCACCCGATCTAACCGCTTAATTTCTCTGAACTGGGATCTCTTTAGAGATGGTCGTTCTCGATCCCTAAGCCAAAATATCGCAGGCCCATCACAGGGTCGATCATGACACCCGCATCTCGTAACAAAGCGCGCACTCGTGAAGCACTGAGATTCGTCTGAAGCACATCAATGCCAAGTGGCCGAAGAGCATCCGCGACACCGTTAACAAGCGCCGCCGGGCCCGCAACAATGGCTGCCTCACCCGCTCCTCGGAAACCACCAATGAGTGCTGATGGTGTCTCTCGGTGTTCGATGAATACTCTAGGGACCGTGCCGGCAGTCGGGATCAGGTAGTCAGATAGCGTTGTGGTAAGTAGTTGACCATTCTGGTCGTAGACCAGTTCCTCAAGCAAAGTCTGGCCGATGGCCTGAGCCGCCGCTCCTTGAATCTGACCATCCACGATCATCGGATTGATGATCGTGCCAGCATCGTCCACGACCCAAAAACTTTCAATGTCCACTTGACCAGAATTAGGGTCTACCTCAACTAGAACTCCCGCCGCGGCTGTCGCATACGTTGACAATGGCCTACGTTTTTCCGAAAAGTACTTTTACCATGCCTCGGTTCAACCAAACTCTCGACTTCGCGGTCCGTGGTGTCGAGTATTTCAATAACCAAGACCTTCCCACCAACACCGCAGTTCAGCGAGGGTTGAGTTCACGATATGCCCCGCGTGGTCGATACTCATGGCAGGAGGGTGTGCTTGCAAGTTTTAACAGTTGGCTAATTGACCGTTACCGGATAACTGATGAGACTGATATTCCCGTGCGAGTGCGTCGCTGACCACGTTTACGCAAAGATGAAACCTTTCTGAGAGTTTCCAGATAGTTGCTTTCAATTGCTGTGTCTTGCGGATGCTCGGCTTCACGTGCAAGATGAACATGCTTCCACCACGAAAACACTTCATAGCCGTTTGTGTCCGCCCACGCACCAAAAGCTCGAACAGATTGTGCACGCTTACGTCTCACCGAAACTGACTCAGATTTAGAGACCCATTCTTTAGCTGCAACAAGGTCCGGGTCACAATCAAATTCTGCAAGACTCAACAAAAACTTTGAATAGCTGATTGCTGTTTGAGGAGCTTTGCCGCTCAAACGCCAATCCAAAACAAATTCACTAACAAGTGCCCTGAACATACTTTCTCCTTCGATAAGGAGAGGCTCACGAAAAACAAAACAGCATCAGTTGCTAGAACGCCACCGCTGTGAATGTCAAGTCCCACATGGACTTGCACCCACCAAAGTGGAGCTGAGGGGAATCGAACCCCTGGCCTCTTCCATGCCATGGAAGCGCTCTACCAACTGAGCTACAGCCCCAAACAACTTCTTTACGCTACCCGACAGACACGCCGTCAAACTATCCGGCAATTAACTTACGAGGCGCCAACTGACGAGGGGCACATCGCGATACAGGCGCTCGATTTCGTAAAATCTGCGCGTGTCATCGTCGAAAATATGGATAACCACGCTGCCGTAGTCGATGAGAATCCATTGCTGCTGCGACATACCTTCGCTTGATAGCGGCGAACGACCAGTTTGCGTGCGCACAGCGTCGGTGATCGCATCACAAATGGTGCGAACTTGGCGTTTGTTGCCGGCACTCGCAACGACGAACAGATCGGTGATCGCGAGAACTTCGCCGACGCTGAGTACGGTGATGTCATTGGCCTGTTTTTCATCGGCGGCTTGCGCGGCGATTTTTGCGATGCGCAATGCCTCTGGTTGAATTTGAAAATCTGTCATTCGTCGTCGGCACCAAGGGTAGTAGTCGGAATATCCGGATTGCTCTCGAGAAACTGAGCGAATGTCGCACCGATAATTATTTGCAAATCGATGCCCTGGGCCCGCTCGTTGGTGCGGTTGACTGAAATTTCGCCAATGAAATCAGCCAAATTATTCGCCCCAGCCAGAACATTGCTATCCACATAAAGCAAACGAGTCACCTCTTGGGGTGGGCCGGGCACCTCGCGCACAAGCGCGATATTGAAACCCGCTGCCAAAAGCCTTCGCACGATTTCGCGACTGACAACGGCATTATTGAACGGGCTGTCAATCTGTACAGACAACTGCCCCGTTAAGCCTGAACCGGTAATCGATGTTGGCGCGACACTGGCCATGATCATCGTTACTTCTGACTTGTCGAGTTGATACATATCTAATGGTTTCGGATTCAAATCGCCCCTGGGCACTGCCGTTGCGGAAAATTGCCAAACCTGAACTGGTCCTGATATCAGCCGCTGAAAAAAAGAACTGATGTCGGTGGGCGAAGCAAGAGCGGTGGGCTCGATTTCAAGTTTGACACCGAGGCCGACTGTGTTGCCGATGGCGGTCAGCACCGATTTTTGATGATTGAATCGCTCGGATTCGACTTGATCAGTTTGACGCGCCAACAGAACGTCGACAAGCATCGCGGTTTCAACTGTTGCACGACCAAGTTTGCCGACTATACGCAACGTGTCGTCTACTTCGGTGTTGCCTACATCAGAGTCCAAAAGAATTTCGGCAGGTCCGATTGGTTTGAACAAATCATTCAACTCTGCCCGACCGAGAATGCCGACTGCCGAAAACGAAACATCGAGCAAACCCTCGACATCGGCGACAAAAGCCGAAGCGTCGCCACCCGTGTAAGAATCTGAGACTCGGCGAGGCTCTTCATCCTCAAGGACTTCGGCCATTGATTTTGCAGGAAGCGAAATAATCGTGCCGCCGAGACTGTTGCCAGAAAGAGCGATCACATTAATCGATGTGATTTCGCTTGATGTATTCACCGTTGCAAGCAATGCAACTGGTGTGTTCAATATTTTTAGTGTCTTGACATTGTTGACATTCGTGCCGCTACCCGAATTGAGAACCGAGTTGTAACCAACGACAAGGCCAGCAGGCACCATCAAAGCGGCGGCGACGCCACAACAAAGCGCGACGATTGCTCGTTGCTTTTGTCGCTGCGGAATCGCAGTCACTTTTTTGAACCGTACAAACCACGAGCAGCAATGACTTGCATCACCTGATCAGAGATCAAATATTCGAGCGGACGACCATCGATAAAGCGCGCGCGTAAATCTGACGAACTGACTTCAAGTCGCGGGACTTCGACGCGGTTCCAGACAAATTCGCTTGGCGGCACCATTGGCGACCCGGGTCGATCTACGACAACGAGAGTTGACAACTTGGCGATTTCACCAGCCCGTTGCCATGAGCCAAATTTGGCAGCCGCATCGTCGCCGACAATCGTGAAAAGTTCGGCGCCTGGGTAGCGCTGGCCGAGAGTGGCAAGCGTGTCGGCGGTATAACTTGGGCCACCGCGGGTGATTTCGTCGTCGCCGGCAACTAATCCATCAACACCTGCAATCGCCGCTTGGACCATGGCTAAACGGTCCGGTGCGCTCGCCACCTCGCGAATGCCGTGTTTTTGCCAAGGATCGTTGGCCACCATCAAGATCACATGGTCAAGTTTGAGCACATTTCGGACATTTACGGCCGTAACTAGGTGACCTAAGTGTGGAGGGTCAAATGTTCCCCCGAACAGTCCGACACGCAATGGCACTATCAAAGTGTATGAGTCTCAGTCCCTTCTAACCACAATCAACCTGATGAAAGGCTTATAAAACTTGGCTCTAAAAAATTATGAAAACTTTCACTAACCCCTTGACAATTTCTGCCGATGCCCTAATGTGTCAAGTCCCCCGAATCCCCCCGAATAGAAAGAAACCCTAACGCCCCATGTCCGACTCAATTGGTATCTACCTGAACGAAATTGGCAAAGTTGCGTTGCTCAACGCCGAAGATGAGCGCGATTTGTCAAAGGCGATCGAAGCTGGCCGCGAAGCAAGAAAGCGCCACGAAAAAGGTGAGCGTAGTGCCGTGATTCGTGCCGACATTCGCAATGCTGCTCGCGCCAAAGATCGCTTCATTCGTTCGAACCTTCGCTTGGTTGTTTCGATCGCGCGTCGTTACCCGTTGCCACAAGGCATGGACCTTCTCGACCTAATTCAAGAAGGCAATCTTGGTCTTGAGCACGCGGTCGACAAGTTCGACTGGCGACGTGGTTTCAAGTTTTCGACATATGCAACTTTCTGGATTCGCCAAGCCATCGGTCGTGCGCTTGACCAAAAAGCAAGCTTGATTCGAATTCCTGGTGATCGTTCGGCGACATTGCGCGCAGCATTGCGTCAAGGTTCGGGCGATGCAGAAGGTCTGAGTGCAATGAACGCAGAGTTGCA
>CAMDEC010000087.1 GCA_945893395.1 Bifidobacterium breve | reverse complement strand
GCTTCTTCGCTGAGCACTGCATCATCGGGTCGAAACTCACGCAACTGCGACATCAAAAATTCTTGGGCCATCGCGTCGCCAGCATCTTTTAAATCCCAACCCCACACGCCCCGCTCGACAAGCGAATTGCGCAACTCGACGAGCCGTTTGCCCGTTTCTGTTGCTAGATATGTAGCGAAGTCGTGGTCATTGAGATTGTTCAAGATTCTCGACCTAGTTGTATGGCTTGATTAGCGAGTTCGCGAACAGCGTTTTCGTCGGCGCCAGACTTTGTGAGCGCGGCGATCTTGAGTTCGAGGCGCTCGGCTTGGGCTTCATCGAAAACTTCGGGGCGAACCGTGTTTGAACTGATCGTCGCGACCAACAACACGAGCGCCGAAATTGCGGTCGTGCCACCGATCGTGTTGACGAGGCCAACATTGTTGCCGGCAATCGAAGTGATAATCATTCCTGCGATGCCGACAACGAATATCGCAGAGCAGATGATGCGAATGTTGCGCAATGCGGGCGACGAGTTTTGCGACGAGTTTTGCGACGAGTTTTTCACATCATTACTTTCGCGAAAGTGGCTTGTATTTGATGCGTTTTGGTTGATCGGCTGAGATGCCGAGTTCTTTTCTGCGCCATGCCTCGTAGTCGGTGAAGTTGCCTTCAAACCAACGCACTTGGCTGTCGCCTTCAAACGCCAAAACATGGGTGGCTATTCGGTCTAAGAACCAACGGTCGTGGCTGATGACTACGACACAGCCAGGAAAACTTTCAAGCGAAGTTTCCAGAGAGCGAAGAGTGTCGATATCGAGATCATTTGTTGGTTCGTCGAGCAGCAACACGTTGCCTGCATTTTTGAGGAGTTTGGCCAAGTGCACTCGGTTGCGCTCGCCGCCAGAAAGATCGCCGACGCGTTTTTGTTGATCGCTGCCCTTGAAGTTAAAACTGGCGACATAAGCGCGACCATTGATTTCGCGATTGCCAACTTTCATCACTTCTATCGAATCAGTGATCTCTTGATAAACCGAATTGTCGGCGTTGAGTGTGTCGCGGCTTTGGTCGACATAACTCAGCGCAACGGTGTCACCGACGGTGATCGTGCCTGAGTCGGGCTTTTCTTGACCGGTGATCATTCTGAACAGAGTTGTTTTGCCGGCGCCGTTGGCACCGATTATGCCGACGATGCCCGCAGGTGGCAAGTTGAAAGTGAGATCTTCGATCAGCAAACGATCACCGTAACCCTTTGACAAATTTTTGACTTGGATAACAACATTGCCAAGTCGAGGACCAGGCGGGATGGCGATTTCAAGTTTGCTATCGCCGCGTTCGGCTGCCTGAGCCTCGGAGTGCAGTTTGTCGTAAGCCGCAAGTCGCGCCTTGCCTTTTGATTGACGAGCCTTGGGTGCCATGCGTACCCATTCGAGTTCGCGAGCCAAAGTTCGTTTGCGAGATTCGTTGGCTTTTTCTTCGCGTCCAAGGCGCTCTTGTTTTTGTTCGAGCCAACTTGAATAGTTGCCTTCAAACGGAATGCCCTTGCCGCGATCCAGTTCGAGAATCCACTTGGCGACATTGTCCAAGAAATATCTGTCGTGGGTGATCGCCATGACCGTGCCCGAATATTCTTGCAAGAATCTTTCGAGCCAATCGACGCTTTCTGCATCGAGGTGGTTGGTGGGTTCGTCGAGCAACAGCAGATCGGGTCGGCTGAGCAACAGTCGACACAATGCGACTCGTCGGCGTTCGCCACCCGAGAGTTTGGTTACATCGCTTTCATTGGGCGGACACCGCAATGCATCCATTGCAATTTCGACATTGCGCTCGAGACTCCAAGCGTCGACTGCATTTATTTTTGCTTCAAGTTGTGCCTGAAGTGCACCAACCTTGTCGAAGTCGGCGTCGGGTTCGCCCCACATCGCGGTGACTTTTTCGTATTCGGCGAGAAGGTCACGAATCGGTGCGACGCCAAGCATCACATTTTCTAGAACATTTTTTGTTGCATCAAGTTTGGGCTCTTGCTCGAGCAGTCCAACCGTGAAATTAGGTGTGAGTCGCGCCTCGCCCGTGAAGCCGTCGTCGATGCCAGCCATGATCTTAAGCAGGCTCGACTTGCCGCTGCCGTTCGAACCCAGCACGCCGATCTTTGCGCCCGGGTAAAAAGAAAGTGAAATGTTCTCGAGCACCGTGCGGTCCGGCGGGTAGAAACGGGCGAGTTTGTAACAGGTGTAAATAAATTCGGCAGCCATTAGCCGTCTAATCTAGTTGCAATTGAGTTGAACCCTTTCGCCGATGGGGTCGTGCTAACTTGGGTATGAATTAATTACGTCAATGATATTAACAATGAAAGAGGTCAAAATGCAATTATTCGATCAAGCGTATATCGGAGATTTCTTGCTCCGTTACTTGCACGTTCTCGTAGGCATCACCTGGATCGGTTTGCTGTATTACTTCAATCTCGTGCAGGTGCCTGGTCTTGCCGCCTATGGCGACGAAGGCAAAGCTCGAATGATCACGCTTGACAAAATTGCCCGTCGTGCACTGTGGTGGTTTCGCTGGGCGGCAATCGCAACTCTGGGTACTGGTTTGTTGATCACCGGCATAATCGAAAATTATTGGTCGCGCAGTGGTGACGCCCATAAGTACACAATCTCGATCGGCATGACACTCGGAACTTTGATGGCCGCCAACGTGTGGATGATCATCTGGAAGAATCAAAAAGTTGTTTTGGCGAACGCCGTCAATGTGATCGGTGGCGCTGCTGCTGACCCTGCTGCCGCTGGCGCAGGTCGTAAGGCTCTGCTCGCGTCTCGTGCGAACTTTATTTTTTCGTTCTCGATGCTTTGGTTCATGGTCGGACCGGCACACTTTTATCCAGCGGCGTTTCCAAATGCGACATCAAGCAACGCAATGACACTTTTGATCATCGCTCTGGTGTTGACCGCAATTTTGCAAATCAACGCTCTCGGACTTCTGGGTGGCACTGCAGCGACAAACAAACTTTTGTGGCCATTTGAGTCACACAAGAACGCGATGATAACGGGTGGTGTCTTGTGGCTCATCCTTTGGATTGCTTCAGAGGTACTTCTCAAATAATCATCATTACGATGTAACCGATGGTTGAGCAGTCAAACACGGAGGACTTTGGTGCTAACTCCTGGTTAGTTGAGGAGATGTACGAGCGCTACCGCGACGAACCCGAAACTTTGTCACTGGCGTGGCGTGAGTTCTTTAGCGATTACAAACCAGTTGGCTCACCAAAGGCCGACCCGACTGGTGAGTTGATCAGACCGAGTTTTGAGTCGCTGACTGAATTTCTTGAAGAAAATGTGGCTCCACCGCTAGTTACAGCGACAAAGCTGAAAGCCAAGTCTGAGACAAAAACTTCTGGCAACGGCAAGTCGGCTGTTAAAGAACCGATTTCGCCTGAAGCGCCACCCCGTGCGCCACGACCGATTGCTGCTACTGCGCCTGTTGAGCAGACGCCGTTAGAGGTAGTCGAACCAGAGCCATTGCGTGGAGTTTCGGCAGTGATTGCAACGAACATGGAGGCCAGTCTTGTAGTGCCCACTGCAACGAGCGTGCGCCAGGTGCCGGCAAAACTTCTAGAAGTTAACCGCAAAGTAATCAACGGCTATCGCGAGCGAAGTGGCGAAAGCAAAATTAGTTTCACCCATTTAATTGGTTATGCGATCGTGCGGGCGATCGCCGACGCCGTGCCGAACATGAAACATGTTTATGTAGTCGACGGAAAAGGCAAACCGCAGATTCAAAAGTTCAACCGTGTGAACATGGGTTTGGCAGTTGATGTCGACAAAGGCAAGGGACAACGCAGTTTGGTGGTGCCAGTTCTGCGCAATGCCGACACACTCGATTTTGTGGGTTTCTTGTTGACCTATGAAGACATCATCCGTAAAGTTCGTGCCAACAAGTTGACGCTTGAAGACTTTCAGGGGGCAAATGTCAGTTTGACCAACCCTGGCACGATTGGCACGCAAATGTCGGTGCCACGGTTGATGGCTGGCCAAGGGTTAATTGTCGGCGTTGGCACGATCGACTATCCGGCTGAATTTCAAGGCAGCGATGAGCGTGCCCTCGGAAGACTTGGCGTGTCAAAAGTTGTGACAGTTACGAGCACTTACGACCACCGAATAATTCAGGGCGCCGAAAGCGGAATGTTCTTGAAATATGTGCACGAGTTGTTGACCGGCGAACACAATTTTTATGCCGATGTGTTCAGCAGTCTCGGCGTGCCGTATGAATCGGTGAAGTGGCGAGACGACTCGAACTCGCTTGACAGCGAAGATGCATTGCTCGAAAAGCAAATGCAGATCGCGACTTTGATTCGCGTGCATCGCGTGCGCGGACATTTAATAGCCGACCTTGACCCATTGCATTGGCGTGCCCCGCGAATGCCACGCGAACTCGACCCCGCGACATATGGCCTGACCGTTTGGGACTTGGATCGCGAATTTTTGACCGGTGGCGTCGGCGGGGTCAATCGTTCGACTTTGGGTGAGTTGTTGGGTGTGTTGCGCGATGCGTATTGCCGCACGATCGGTATCGAATATATGCATATTCAAAATACCGATGAGCAAAAGTGGATTCAAGAAAAAATTGAGGGAGTGAAGCGCAATGATTTTGCTATTGACAAGATTCGGTTGCTTGAGCGTCTAAATGCAGCCGAAGCGTTTGAGCGATTTTTGTCGACCAAATATGTCGGTACGAAACGATTTGGTCTTGAAGGTGCAGAATCGGCGATACCGATTCTTGACAAAATTTTGAATCTGGCGACCGACGCAAGAATGCATGGCACCGTGATCGG
>CAMDEC010000086.1 GCA_945893395.1 Bifidobacterium breve | reverse complement strand
GCTCGGGTGACAGATAAGGATTTTCTAGGCGGGCGGGCGGCTGGGCAAAAGTGCAGTATCCGCATTTGTCGCGACACAGCATCGTCAGAGGTATGAACACTTTCGGCGAAAATGTAATTCGACTGCCAAACCTCTTGTCGCGAATTGCTCTGGCTTCGCGCATTAAATCAGATGTTGGCGTATCAAGTACGCGACGACTCTCAGACAACTTGACCCTCCGATGGGTTTTGATGAAACTATGTTGAGAGCGCCCGACCAATTTTCTTCACCGTGTTAGAGAGGTAAAGACACTTGTATTTGCCGTGCGCCTCTAACCGTAGCGCCACCCCCGCCCCCACGCAAGCCTAAGATTTTTTGCTAGTTCAAACCCAGCAAGGCGAAAAGTGCGTCGTCAATCAGCCATTGTTCTTCGGCCTTTACTTGTCCCACCTTCTTGCCAAGTCGATCAATCGAAACGGCTTTCATTTGTTCGACCATGACTTTTGTCGGCTGGCGTTGAACTTCGATATTTGGGCGAATTGAAGCGTGGAGGGCGCTTTGTGAAGTTGGAGCGATGATCACCACAGATCTAGGCAACATCGAATTTGACTGCAGAATTACGGCGAAGCGTTTGCCATAAAGCTCGCTGTTGACGCCCTTTTTTAGGGTGATCGTGTAGATGTCGCCTCTATTCATCGAGCAACTCCATGAATTCTGCAAGTCGTTTTGACTCGGCGAGATCTTTTGGATTGGCATCAAGCGCCGCAATTTCAGCAGCCAAGCGAGTTGGTTCATTTAATGCAGTTGCGGCGTCGAGTATCGCCTGACGCACAGCTTCGGACTGGCTCAAACCCGTCTGCTGAAGTCGCAATAATGCTCGGCGAGTTTGATCGTCAAGTCTTAGCGAAATTGCTTCTGCCATAAACAGCAATGTATCACGATTTGTCATACAAATTTCTCACGGTCGTTTGCCTTCATTTGGCTAGATGTGTGCGGATTATTTCGAGAGGGCGCTGAAAAGGGCGCGAACATTTTGCCCTGAGATCGGCACGCGATGCCCAGTGCGCGAAATGAAACCCAGTTGCACGCCGGTCGACGGGTCGAGCACCGTGAAAACTTGCTCGTGGCCATCGGCATCGATGATTACGTCTGTTAAGAGCGGAACACTTGCGGCTTTCAGCGCTTGTTGCACGAAGCCAGCGCTAAGAACTTCAATCGCAATGTGTTGCACACCCGAACCGTGAGCCGCGAGGTGTGCGTCCACACTTGGGTCGCCGGGGCCAACCAGCACCACGGTCACGCCGCCAGCGTCGGCAGTGACTATTGCCGAGTCTTGTGTAGGCGTTGTCTTGAAGCCAAGCGATGTCAAAAACTGAATCGCTGCGGACAAGTCAACAACTGCGACCACGACATGGTCGATGCGACAGGCGACTGTGTCAAGTGCGCTGCGCAACGCGTCGGCACTCTTGGTCGGCGCAGGTTCTGTGCGGACTTCGGCAATTTCAATGCGATGTGTCTCGGCCAGCAAAATGCGAAACAGCTGTTCGGTGAAATCTGGATCGACATCCTTGTCGATTGCCCATTGTCGGCGCAGGTTCAGAACTTCTCGCACTCGCTGGGGTTGCATCACTGCAGTCGCAGTCTCGGCTTTGACCGCTGCAACGGTCTTGCATACAGCCATGCGTTCTGCAAGTAGACCAACAATCGCCGCGTCTATTTGATCGATCTTTTTTCGCAGGTCGTTGAGGTCGTTGGGGTCGCTATGGTTTTTCGATGCGCTCATCGTCGCCACCATTTTTTGGTGCGAGCGGCTTTTGGTGCCGGCGGGTTCATCCGTTCGATGTGTTTGGCCAGCATGTCCATTTCAATGTTCACTTTGTCGCCAACTTTGCGCACGCTCAGAGTCGTGACTTGCTCAGTATGCGGAATCACTGCGACGGTAAAAGTATCGGCGGTCAAATTAAACGCGGTCAGACTGATGCCGTCAACTGTTACCGAACCTTTCTCGACGATCAAGTGCATCAAGTCGCCAGGTATGCGCACGACCAAGTTTGGTGCCGGGGCGACGATCTCGCCGACGCTGTCGACGTGACCCAAAACTAAATGTCCACCGAGGCGATCACCGAGGGCCATCGGGCGTTCGAGGTTGACGACGTCGCCGATTTTCAGCGCGCCAAGATTTGTGCGCGAGAATGTTTCATCGCTGACATCGGTCATCCACGAATTTTTGTCGATTTCGATGACGGTCAGACAGCATCCGTTTACGGCGATTGACGACCCGATTTTTGAACCGTCCAACACGGTTTGTGCCGAGATTCGCAGACGCGAGCCATTCAGGTCGGCGACCTTGCCAAGTTCTTCAACGATGCCAGTGAACACGCCATTTGAGACTACTTATATGGATGCCTTCATGGCGGGTGGTTTCGTCGGTGAAGCGCCGTAGATTGGAGGGGTCCACTTGGGCTAATACCTCGGGTGCGATGCCAACGACCAAAAGGTCGGGGCGACCAGATCTCTCAAGGGCCTGCGAGTGCAGCGTCAGATCGAGAGAATTCGAAAGGCAGAAAAGAAATGGCGATTAGTCCAACAAAAGACGTAATCAGCAAACACGGACAGCACGCAAAAGACTCCGGTTCACCAGAAGTACAAATTGCACTTCTCACTGAGCGCATTAACAGTCTCACCGAGCATTTGAAGAGCCATGTTAAGGACCACCACTCACGTCGTGGCCTGTTGATGATGGTTGGTCGTCGTCGCCGAATGCTTGACTATGTTCGAGCAAATGACATCGAGAAGTATCGAAAACTTCTTGAGTCGCTTGACTTGCGTCGTTAATCAGTTTCAAATTAATAAATAGAAAAAACATAACCAACGAACATAATAAAGTTGGTTGTCAGTTGAGTATTTCGCGGGCTGCAAGAAAGTTTGCGAGGTTTCCAACTGGGAACCGACAATTTGTTCGGCACATAAGTCTGTGGCTCCGTAAATAAACGGCGCAGACACGAAAGGAATAATCATGGCCGAGGCCATTTCAGTAAGCGGTGCAGTTTCAGGCACCGAAAAAACTCTCTCATTTGAGACGGGTAAGTTCGCTTTGCAATCGCAAGGTGCAGTAGTAGCGAAAATCGGCAAGACGACAGTTCTTGCCACGGCAAACGCCGCCAAGGGCGTTCGTGACGGAATCGACTTTTTTCCGTTGACAGTCGATGTCGAAGAGCGCGCATATGCGGCCGGAAAAATCCCCGGTTCGTTCTTTCGTCGTGAAGGACGACCAAGTCAGCAGGCAATTCTCACCTGTCGTTTGACCGATCGTCCATTGCGACCAGCCTTCCCAGACGGCTATCGCAACGAAACTCAAGTCGTGATCACCGTGATTGGTGCCGACCAAGTGAACCCGCACGATGTGTTGGCGATCAACGCGGCGTCAGCCTCGTTCATGATCTCTGGCATTCCATTTGATGGACCAATTGGCGCCGTGCGCTTGGCATTCAGCCAAGAAGGCTCATGGATCGCCCACCCGACATTCGAAGAAGGCGAGCAGTCGACATTCGAACTCGTAGTCGCAGGTCGGGAACTTGACAGCGGCGATGTCGCCGTGATGATGGTTGAAGCAGGTGGCACAGAAAAGAGTTTCACTTATTACGCCGACGGTGCACCAAAAGTGACCGAAGAAGTTATTGCCAGCGGCCTCGAGGCCTCGAAGCAATTCATCAAAGAGTCGATCAAACTGCAACGCCAACTTGTTGCCAGCGTGATCGCCACTCGTGGATCAATTGAGCCGCTCAAATACACACCAGTGCTCGACTACAGCGAAGAGTTGTTCGCAGCAGTCGAAGCCGCTGCAACGACAAAACTTCAACCTGCAATTCGCATCGCGCTAAAGAGCGAGCGAAATGCGGCGATCGACGAGGCAACTGCACAGACACTTGCCGAACTCGCTGAAAAGTTTCCTGCTCAAGAAAAGCAAATCAAAGAAGCAGTTCGTTCGCTGACCAAGAAACTTGTGCGCAAGCGCGTGGTTGACGAGGGAATTCGCATCGACGGTCGCGGTCCAGCCGACTTGCGCCCGGTCTTCGCCGAAGTTGGTTTGATTCCAACGGCGCACGGTACTGGGTTATTTCAACGCGGTGAGACGCAAGTATTGAACGTTCTAACAATGGCGATGCCAAAGATGAACCAGATGATCGACTCGATTACACCTGAGACATCAAAGCGATACATGCACGACTACAACATGGCGCCATGGGCGAACGGTGAAACCGGTCGCGTCGGCACACCTAAGCGTCGCGAAATCGGCCACGGTGCACTTGCCGAGCGTGCGTTGTTTCCTGTTGTGCCAAGTCAAGAAGAGTTTGCCTACACATTGCGCTTAGTCAGCGAAGTGTTGTCGTCGAACGGTTCGACTTCGATGGCATCAGTTTGTGCATCGAGTCTTGCGTTGATGGATGCAGGTGTGCCGATTGTTGCGCCAGTCGCAGGCATCGCCATGGGTCTGATCTTTGATCAAGGCAAGTACACAGCCTTGACAGACATTCTCGGTGCCGAAGATGCTTTCGGTGACATGGACTTTAAAGTTGCCGGCACTGCAGATGCAGTGACCGCATTGCAACTCGACACAAAAATCGAGGGCATTCCGAGTGACGTGTTGGCAAAGGCTTTGCAACAGGCCAAAGAAGCCCGCTTGAAGATACTCGAAGTGATGAACTCGGCGATCAGTGCACCGCGTGCAACTGTCAATGAGAGCGCACCGAAGATCGTGACGTTCACGATTCCGCTTGACAAAGTCGGCGAAGTAATCGGGCCAAAGGGCAAAGTCATCAACACAATTCAGCAAGAAACTGGTGC
>CAMDEC010000085.1 GCA_945893395.1 Bifidobacterium breve | reverse complement strand
ACTGCGATCGTGCCGCGGGCGCCAATGTATTCAGAGACGACACCTGCGAGCAGGCTGCTGAGCCCGAGCGAGAGTGTGATCAATGCAAAGTCGCCTGCCAAAACTCGACCACGCATCTCGTCGGGGCAACGCACTTGTAGTCCATATGTCGAAAGCGTCCATTGTGCGCCACCGCCTAAATGAGCGAGGCCAATAAAGAGCGCGGCAACAAATAGCACGGGAGAAGCAGCCGCAGCGAGATAACCGCTGGCAAAACCCAAACCCGAAATGCCGCAAACCAAAATGACTCGCGACAAATCATTTTTGACGAACCGTGTCGCGATCAATGGCCCGAGTGCGGTGCCGACGCCGCGCAGGCCGAGCATTAAGCCACGACCAGCATCGCCACTATTAAATGAATCTGCGGCAAAAACCGCGAGTTGACTGACGACACCAGCGCCAACAGCGAATGTCATCTTTGACATCAGTAACGACATGATCGCTGGGTCTGATTTCGCGAGATGCAATGCTTCTCCCATGTCGCGAATCGGGTGAATGCGACGAGTTTGAATTTTTGTGCGGACTTCTTGCATCGGGCGAGTGACTAGTGCGATCAAAATTGCAGCGACAATGAACGTGACGATGTCAGCGATGAATGCTGCATTACGACCAAATGCTTGCGAGAAAACGCCACCGATGCCAGCGCCGACTGCCAGCATCACTCCCCAGCTGCTGCCAAAAATTGCGTTGGCTTGACGCAGTTCATCTGGGTTCTTGGCCAAATTGGGGATTGCTGCTTCGAGTGCCGGTCGAACAAATGCCGCGAGCGCGGCGATTGAACCTTGGGCGACGAAAGCGATCCAGATTCGTGAATCACCGATCAACAAGAAACTTGCGGCAGCGATTGCTTGCAGAATTGAAACAACGATCAGAACTTTGCGTCGGTCGTAGCGATCGGCAACTGGCCCGCCGATAGGTGACGCCAAAAATGACGGCAATGAAAAAGCGACCAGCAATAACGAGACGAGAAACTTGGAGCCCGTGAGGTCTTGGACCAAACCAGCCAGTGCTACGAAAGTGAACCAGTCGCCCATGAACGAGAGGTTTTGGGCGATGAACAGCAGGCGCAGGTCACGGTTGGTCTTTAAAACTTTGAACACTGGGAGGATCTATTTTTTGTTGCCGAGTGCGCGCAATATTTGTTCGGCTTGTTCGACGATTTGCGCCACGATTTTGCCCGCGGGTATTACCTCGTTGACTGCGCCAGTGCCCTGACCTGCCGGGTAGAACTCGCGCGAAGTGTCGACTTGAGTGCCTGACGGATGACCGAGGTGATTTACGTTGGCTTGTGACGAAGCGATTGCTTGCAGCGGAAAAGTTTGAATTTCTTGTGGATGCTGCTCGTAGTGGTTTGTCCATTCGTTGCGAACGACGCGACACGGTTTGCCCGTATACGAGCGGCTGATGACGGTGTCGTCTTCGCGACTAGCCACGAGCGCTTCTTTATATCCGTTAACGGCGCGAGCTTCGGGAGTGGCGATGAATCGCGTGCCAACCCAAATGCCATCGGCGCCGAGCGCGAGCGATGCTGCAAGACCACGGCCGTCGAACAGCCCTCCAGCAGCGACAACCGGCACTTGCGCCGAGACAGCATCGACGACTTGTGGCACGAGTGCCATCGTTGCCACGAGCCCGGTGTGCCCACCGGCTTCGGTGCCTTGGGCGACGACGAAGTCGCAACCGCTGGCAACTGCAGATATTGCGTGACGAACTTTGCCACACATTGAGCCGACCAAAATATTGTGGCTGTGCAACAGGTCGATCGCATCGCGTGGCACACCTAGACCAGCAACAAAAATTCGTGCGCCACCGTCGATCACGTCGCGGATTCCTTGCTCGAAATGTTGGGGCAGCGCAGTTAATAGATCAACACCGAATGATTTGCTTGTAAGTTTTTTTAGCGCGCTGATCTCTCGAGCTAATTCGCCATCGCGCATTGTTGATGCACCAAAAGTGCCGATGCCGCCGGCCTCGCTGACGGCCGCTACGAGTTCGTGATATGAAACACCACCCATGCCAGCCAGCATCACAGGATGCTCAATGTCGAACAGGTCAGTGATACGAGTGCGCACGGCTATTAACTTAGTTGGTCTTGCGTGCTTGGCTTGTTTTGAATGCGCCGTCGCGCTTAAGAAACTTGCGGTGCCAGCGCGATGGGGTGAGCACGGCGGCGCGGGGTTCATCTTCGAACATCCACCGCACGAAATTGCGCCGCGTCCAGTCTGAAGCACCAGCAAGTCGCAAGACTCCGCGAGTCAGCGCCGCGTTTTTCAAGACCTTGCCGAGCGCGAAACTCATGCGGTGATCGGCGAAAAACTCACGTTTGATTTTTCGTGCATACGACTTGCAGATTGCATACTGGTCATATTTTGATGAGCTTGTGATTGCTTCGCCCGCGAGTACGCCGGTCAATAGCGCTTGGCCGATGCCTTCGCCCGTCATTGTGTCGGCGGCGCAGACTGCGTCACCAATGAACAGTGTGCGTCCCGAGAAAAGTTTTGCCGATGTGATGCGCGCCGGAATCGGCCATGCAGTGTGCCGACCTTCGAGCGCAGCGTCTTGGCCGAGTGCCGACGCAATATGCGGCCGAGTGAGAAGTTCTACCCATAGCGCTTTCATTTCTTGCACCGTGTAGTTTGATCCGCGCAAAATACCAAAGCCGATGTTGGCACGACCATTGGGCAACGGAAACGACCATGCATAACCTGGCAGCAAATCTTTTTCGAACCAAACATAGAGACGCTTGCTCGCAGGGCCGGTGACATTGCTGACGTATTGACGAAACGCGTGCCACTCACCGAGATAACTGGTTTGCGCCGCACCGAGAGATTTTCGAACAGGTGACCACATCCCGTCGGCGGCGACTAGAAACTTGGCATTGATTTCTTTGAGTTCGCTCGACGAATCTGTGTTGACGATAATTTCTTGAGAGTTCTGTCGAGCGACCGAGACGAACGCACAGTTTTCGACGATGCGCACACCACTTGCACGCGCGTGTTGCACGAGTGCATTATCGAGTTCAATTCGCGGGGCAATTGCGGCAAACTGACCAGCTTTGTGATCGCGATTGTTTGGCAGATCAAGTTGAATTTCGCGACCTGAGGGTGAGCGCAGTGAGATTTCGTCGCAGATTTGATAATTCGGCACGCTACTCGGATCGAAACCGAGCATTTCGAGAATGCGCAACGCGCCAGTTGTCAGTCCATCACCGCAACATTTGTCGCGCGGAAACATTGCTTTGTCGATGATCAACACATCTTTGCCACTGGCGACAAGGGTGAGTGCTGCAGCGACGCCGGCTGGGCCTGCGCCAACGATCAACACATCACAAAAGCTTGGTGCTTTTTGTCGTGAAATAGCATTGACCACGAGCCTCAGGCTAGAGTTCTCGGCGATGAGTCGCTTATGTGAAGGTCGAGTAGTAATTGTCACGGGTTCAGGTCGCGGAATTGGTCGTGAACACGCACTTAGCCTGGCCAAGCACGGGGCTTTTGTTGTCGTCAACGATCTCGGTGCTGGCGTCGACGGCAAAGGTGGCGATGCATCGCCCGCACAACAAGTTGTCAATGAAATCGAAGCGATGGGCGGCAAAGCGATTGCCAATGGCGACGATATTTCTTCATGGGATGGAGCCGAGCGTCTGATCAAGACCGCCGTAGAAACTTTTGGTGATTTGCATGCTGTGGTCAACAACGCCGGCATCTTGCGCGACCGAATGTTGGCCAACATGAGCGAAGAAGAATGGGATGCAGTTATTAAAGTGCATCTCAAGGGCACTTTTGCGCCATCGCGTCACGCAGCGGCTTATTGGCGCGACCAAAGCAAAGCAGGCAAACCAGTTGACGGAAGAATCATTAATACTTCGTCTGTTTCTGGAATCTACGGCAATGTTGGTCAGACAAATTATGGTGCGGCAAAAGCCGGTATTGCTGCGTTCACGACAATCGCATCACTTGAACTTGGGCGATACGGCGTGACTGTAAACGCTGTTGCCCCAGTCGCTTTGACACGAATGACAGAAAATCTTGGACCAGCGCCCGAGACTGAGGCAGAGCGCGAACAACGATCCCCAAAGTGGATTGCGCCGATTGTGACTTGGTTGGCTTCAGCCGAATCGGCTGGTATATCTGGGCGAGTGTTTGAAGCCAGCGGCGATGTCTTGGCGATCGCCGAAGGTTGGCATCGCGGACCAACACATAAACCGGTTGATGACCCGACGAAACTTGGGCCGGTTGTCGAAGAGATGATGGCCAAGGCTCGGTTGAACGCCGGCATGGACGGCCGCGACGGCACTTGGCCGCAACCGCAAAAGAAATAATTTAAAAGAGTTTTAGGTCGTCGGCTTTTTTGCCGCGTAGTTCGTCGTAGTCGACTTCGCACCAACCGATGTTTCGGCTTTCGGCCAACACACGGGCTTGTGGCTTGATTGATTGGGCGACGAAGATGCCGCGAATCTTGCCAAGCGCCGAGTCGGCGTGCAGGCATTCGATATAGCGCGTGAGTTGTTCGACGCCATCAATTTCTCCACGACGCTTAATCTCTATCGCAACGGTTTGACCAGCGGCATCACGACACAGCAAATCAACCGGGCCGACCGCGGTTGGATATTCGCGACGAATCAATGTCAAACCAGGTTCGATTGTTTCGGGCATCGCGGCGAGCAGAACTTGCAAGTCGGCTTCAACACCATCTTTGGTCAGACCAGGGTCTTCGCCGAGTTCGTGCGAGACATCAGAAAAAACTTGATGCAGTTGAATCGTCAGAGTTTCGCCTTTCGGGTTGCGAACAATCAAGCGATCTGCGAGTTCTTCGAA
>CAMDEC010000084.1 GCA_945893395.1 Bifidobacterium breve | reverse complement strand
CGAGCACCATACGACGCACCTTTTTTCTTTAGTTGCTCGTATAACGGAGACATGTATGCAGGGCGACCCGCTGGGCGTTCTTCAAACGGGAAACCCATCGCGTATTCGTTTTGATAAACCTCAACTGCTTTATCAACCGTGTATTGCGTTGTCGCGTATGCCTTGTAACGACGACGGTCAATTGCCCACAAATCAAACTCTGGGCGACCATCAAGAATCCACTCTGCAATTGCTTTGCCCGCACCGCCACCTTGAGCGATACCGAAACTAAATGTGTTGCAGTGAAAAAAGTTTCGCATGCCGCGCTCTGGCCCAAGATACGGGTTGCCGTCTGGTGCATACGGGATTGGTCCGTTGACAACACGCGCGATACCTGCCTCTGCCAAAACTGGCACTCGCTCGCCTGCATCAAGAATTTGCTTTTCTAGTCTCTCAAGTTCGTCTGGCCACAATTGGTTTGCGAATTGATCTGGGATTCCGTCAAGCCACATCGGCGTTGCTTGCCACTCATATGGTCCGAGAATGAAACCATTTCGCTCTTGACGCAAGTAATACGAAGTGTCAGGGTCACGCAACAACGGCAACGGCTCGCTTCGCGCTGCAAGTTCGTCGATTTCTTCGGTAATTAAATATTGATGTGCCATTGTCATGATCGGCAAATGTCGACCAATAAGTTGCATCACTTCGCCTGCGCGATATCCAGCAGCGTTGATAACGATTTCGCAATCAATTTCTGTTTCGACACCAGCAGCGTTTGTCGTAACTGTCCATTCATAATTCTTGTGCTGACGCAATGCAGTCACGCGCTCGTTGCGTCGAACACGCGCACCAAGTGCTCGCGCCGCACGAGCCATCGCCTGAGTAACTTGCGAGGGGTCAATGTCGCCGTCGAGTGGATCCCAAAGTGCACCGAGAAGATCGTGCGTCTTAATTAGCGGATATCGATCGACAAGATCTGCTGGAGTGAGCATGTCGTACTCCATGCTGTTGGCACGCGCCATACTCTTGACATGACGAAACTCGGCCATGCGTTCTTCACTGTGCGCGAGGCGAACAGAACCCGTGACGTGATAACTAATCGGAAAATCTTTGTCGGTAGCAAGTTCGCGATACAACGCCGCGCTGTATTTTTGCACCTGCATCACACTCCAACTTGTTGAATATGTCGGCACATTGCCCGCGGCGTGCCATGTAGAACCCGAAGTCAGTTCGTCTCGTTCAAGTAACAAAACATCGGTGCAACCCATTTTCGCGAGATGATAAAGAGCACTGCAGCCAGCGATTCCTCCACCGATGATTACAATTTTTGCTCGCTCGCCCATGATCTAAAACCAATCTTTTCGTCTAGTCGTTTTTCAAATTTCAGTGCCAAACTGTAGCGTTGACGATGCTAAAGAATCCCCGAGTGTGTTGACAAATTCTCAGAAATAATCCAGAAAGTCTTCAGAAAGAATTAGGTGCCAAATGGTTGACGTACCCAAGAGTGCTCGTGTTGTAATCGTTGGCGGTGGCATCGTCGGTTGCAGCGTTGCCTATCACTTAGCGTTGCGCGGTTGCACAGATGTCGTGCTACTTGAGCGAAAACAGCTCACTTGTGGCACAACTTGGCACGCTGCCGGACTTGTCGGCCAATTACGGGCAACACATAACCTGACTCGACTTGCGCAATACACGACGAATTTATTCAAGACTCTTGAAGCCGAGACTGGCCAAGCAACTGGTTTTCAACAACGCGGCTCGGTTGCCGTCGCGCCAAATCATGAGCGATTTGAAGAACTAAAACGCGGTGCGTCGATGGCACGCGTTTTCGGGCTAGATGTAAATATTGTCTCACCAAAAGAAATTTCAGAGTTGCTTCCACTGGCAAGAGTTGATGACCTAGTTGGCGGTGTGCATTTGCCAAATGACGGCGTTGTCAACCCAATTGACACAACGCAGGCTCTCGCCAAAGGTGCCCGTGCACTTGGTGTAAAAACTATTGAAAACATCAAAGTCGACTCAATAATCGTCGAAGACGGTCGCGCAGTTGGCGTTAAAGCGACACTCGACAACGGCGATAAAGCACAAACCGAAATTCGCGCGGAGTTTGTTGTCAACTGTGCAGGAATGTGGGCTCGCGAACTCGCCGATGCTGCTGGGGCGATTGTTCCGCTACATGCGGCAGAGCATTTTTATATTGTTACCGAAGCGGTTCCAGACATTTCTCCGAATATGCCAGTACTTCGTGACCCAGATGGTTGCGGATACTTCAAAGAAGATGCGGGCAAACTTTTAGTCGGTTGGTTTGAGCCAGTTGCTAAACCTTGGGGCATGAAAGGAATCTCTGAGGATTTCTCTTTCACATCGCTACCAGAAGATTTTGAACACATCGAACCACTGGTAGCAGCAGCAACACATCGCATGCCGTTGCTTGCTAAAACTGGAATCAGATTGTTTTTTAACGGTCCAGAGTCTTTTACTCCAGACGATCGCTATTTACTTGGCGAGTCACCAGATGTCGAAAATCTTTTCGTTGCAGCAGGTTTTAACTCGATCGGCATTCAGTCTTCGGGTGGTGCAGGCAAAGTTCTCGCCGATTGGATTCTCGATGGTCGCCCGCCAATGGATTTGTGGGACGTCGACGTTCGTCGCTCAATGCCGTATCAGCGAAACAAAAAATATTTACACGACCGCACTGTCGAAACTCTGGGTTTGCTTTATGCAATGCACTGGCCGTTTAAGCAACCAGAAACTGCACGCGGTGTTCGCAAATCTGTATTGCATGATCGCCTAGCCGAGCGTGGTGCCTGCTTTGGCGAAGTCGCCGGCTGGGAGCGAACAAACTGGTTTGCCCCTGAAGGTGTGAAGCCTGAATATGTCTATACATATGGCAAGCAAAACTGGTTTGGCTATAGCGCACAAGAGCACCACGCCGTGCGCAACGCAGTTGGTTTGTTTGACCAGTCGTCGTTCGGCAAATTTATTTTGCAAGGCCCAGACGCGATGTCGGTACTCAACCAAATTTGTGCCAACGAAGTTGATGTGCCCGTTGGCAAAATTGTTTATACACAATGGCTAAACGAAACTGGCGGCATCGAAGCTGATCTCACAGTTACGCGCCAAGCACTTGACTCGTATTTGATAGTCACTGCCGCAGCCACACAGGTACGCGACTTTGCTTGGTTGCGCGATCACATTCCAGCGACGGCACGGGCTATGGCGATTGACGTTTCTTCGGGTCAAGCAGTGTTGAGCGTGATGGGACCAAACTCGCGTGCGCTACTTTCGTCGCTTACACCCGACGATTTATCTAACGAGGCATTCGCTTTTGGTACATCAAAAATCATCGACTTGGCATATGCACGAGTTCGAGCCAACCGCATCACATACGTAGGCGAACTCGGCTGGGAGCTATATATCCCGACAGAGTTCGCAATGAGCGTGTTTGACGCGATCACAAATGCTGGTAAAGATTTCGGCCTGCATCATGCTGGGTATCACGCACTCAACTCATTGCGAACCGAAAAGGGTTACCGCCACTGGGGACATGACGTTTCACCCGACGACACACCACTTGAGGCAGGGCTTGGTTTTGTCGTCGCAATGAACAAACAAGGCGGATTCATCGGTCGCGATGCACTCGCCAAGCAGAAAGAGGCAGGGCTGCGCAAACGCATGGTGCAGTTTTCTCTTGCTGACCCTGAGCGTTTGTTATTTCACAATGAACCAATCTGGCGCAATGGCGAACTCGTTGGAAGCATCACTTCGGGTATGTTTGGTCACACGGTGAATGCTTCATTGGGTATGGGCTATGTTGCCAAGAAAAATGGTATCGCCGATAAGAAATTTGTCACAGACGCGACTTACGAAATTGAAGTTGCAGGCGAGCGCGTCAGCGCCACAGCATCGCTTGACCCGTTCTATGATCCCAAGAGTTTGCGCGTCAAGTCGTAACATCAAAGAAATGAATAGGATTATCAAATGACCAGTTCACAACAACCAAACCGACGTGGTGGCCCAGGCGCTCGCCGCGCACTTCGTGCTGCACCACTCGCACTCGACATTCGCCCAGTAAACCCAGGCATGGAGAGCGGTCGCTACAAGCCGCTAACAGATGCTGAGGTTTTAAAAATTCATAATGCTGCGATTGATGTTTTAGAAAACATCGGCCTTGCTGATGCGATCCCAACTTGTCTTGACGCGTTGTTGCCACTTGGTTGCACACTCTCGCCAGAAGGTCGATTGTTGTTTCCGCGAAGCCTGATCGAACACACTCTCTCAATTGCGGCGCGCAACTTCACTCTTTACGGACAAGATCCAAAATATGATATGCAGCCTTCGGGTAAGAAAGTTTATTTCGGCACTGCAGGTGCGGCTGTTTACATTATTGATCCAAAGACCGGCGAGTATCGCGAATCACTTTCTCAAGATGCTTATGACATTGCGCGACTTGTCGACCAAATGGAGCACATCCACTTCTATCAGCGCACAGTTGTGCCACGCGATTTGCCAGACCCAGCCGAGATGGATATCAACACTTGTTATCTGAGTGTTAGCGGCACAACAAAACACGTTGGTACATCATGGGTACACCCAGATCATCTAGACGCGTCGTTGCGAATGTTGCACGACATCGCGGGTGGCGAAGACAAGTGGCGCGCTCGCCCGTTTGTTAGTCAGTCGAATTGTTTTGTTGTTCCGCCACTCAAGTTTGCGACTGATGCGTGTCGTTGTTTAGAGACGGCCGTTTACGGTGGCATGCCAGTTCTGTTGTTGTCAGCTGGTCAAGCCGGTGCAACAGCGCCAGCAGCTCTTGCTGGCGCACTCGTGCAAGAAACTGCCGAAGTGCTCGCAGGTTTGGCATATGTCAATGCGCTAGTGCCTGGTCACCCAGCAATTTTCGGCACATGGTCATTTGTTTCTGACTTGCGTTCGGGTGCAATGTCTGGCGGCAGTCCTGAGCAGGCAATTTTGTCGGCAGCAAGCGCACAGATGGCACACTTTTATGATCTCACTGGTGGCACATCGTCTGGCATCAGCGACTCAAAGATTCCTGATGCACAGGCTGGTGCCGAAAAAGGTTACAACCATGCATTGGTCGGCAACGCCGGCATGAACTTGATCTACGAATCGGCTGGCATGCACGGCAGTTTGCTCGGGTTCTCACTCGAAGGCGTTGTGCTTGATAATGACATCGTCGGTGCGGTTCAACGGACGATCAAAGGCATTGAAGTTACTGATGAATCACTATCTATTGAAACAATTCGCGCCGCAGTTATCGGTGGCCCTGGTCATTATCTTGGTGCCAAGCAAACTCTCGAAATTATGCAGACCGAATATATCTACCCTGC
>CAMDEC010000083.1 GCA_945893395.1 Bifidobacterium breve | reverse complement strand
TAAATGCCGAATGGCAGAGCAATAGAAATTGTCAGCGACGCGACGGAAGCCTTATGCGTAACTTTTGTCAACACGAACCACGAACTGAACAACACCAAACTCGTCAGCGGAAACAGCACGTACATTCCGCCGCCACCACTGGCGACACCCTTGCCACCCTTGAATTTGCGCGTGATCGGATATGAATGACCGAGAATCGCCGCAAACAGACATATATATGAAAGCTCACCGCGTCGCTCGCCGGTAACGAGCCACGCGAGTCCAATTGCAATTGCCGCCTTGGCCATGTCGAGCAAGAAAACGGCGAGCCCCGTCTTCCAACCCAAATTGCGTATCACATTCGACGCACCAGGGTTGCCCGAACCAACTTTCGTGATGTCAAGATTCTTTTTGCCGGCGACGATCGCCGCACTCGGAAAAGTGCCGAGGGCATATGCCGCAACCACAAGCACGACGGCTATAAAAACTTCCATGATTCCCCCTCGATCATGTTAGTCAGTCGTCAAAAAGGCGCGAATCAGCGAATCCCTAGCGACACGAAGGGTCGTTCGGCGGCACCACACCGTCTGTAGAGCGAGCGATCGCCGGCACAGAAGTCGATCCGATGCGATATGCAGTCAACACGACGCTCGACAAGTCGTTGGCGCGAAGTGATGCACCGTTTGCAACAACTGGTGATCGTCCTTGAAAGATCGCCAAAACTTTCTGCATCTCGTCAGTTTTTAGCGAAGGTATCAGCACCGACATATCACCGATTCGCTTCTGATTTGAGTCGATCGTGTAGGTCGCAATCGACTGCGTATTCAAATCTCGCATCGCTTGGGCGAGTGTCAGCATGCCACGCGGTGACAGTTCGTCGTCAGTGATCACATTTTTCAGCGCCGCGTTCAACAAGTCGTTGGCAACCGACAAACTCTTCGAGCCTTTGTCGAGTGCGCGTTGCATTGAGCGCCGCAAAAAATCTTGTTGACGCTTGATGCGACCAAGATCGCCCGTTGGGTCTTCTCGCCACTCTTGTTTCGTCGGATCAAAATATCGATAGCCAGAACGCGAGCGAACATATGCAAGCGCAGTGTCACCGTCAAAATTTATGCAACCAGGTGAAGCAACATTGAAACCTGTTTTCTTGTCGCGAGTCGGGTACAAGAAAGGCACCTTGATGCCATCAACTGCGGTGACAATTTCTTTGAAGGCACAAAAGTTGATGTTGACATAGTGATCGACCGGAATATCAAAGTTTTCGCGAATTGTCGCGACTAGCCGATTCGGGTCGGTACTTTGAAATGCAGAGTTGATTCGGTTTTGCCGGGTCGTGCCGGCGATGTCAACCCACAAGTCGCGTGGAAACGAAAGTATCGCCGCTTGCTTCGAACTTGGGTCAATGCGAATGATCATGATCGTGTCGCTGCGCTCGCCAAAACTTGTGCGATCACCAATGCCACCCGAAGTCGCACTGTCGGGGCTAGGGCAAGCGCCGTTGTCAGAGCCTGTCAGCAAAAAGTTTTCGGCGTCGAGGTTTTCGGTGCTTAAGTCCCAGTCGGCGCCGAGTGGCGAGCCGTCGTCGCCAACACTCGACTTGTCTGATTTATCAAGGGTGACGACCAGTCGTTGATTTATACGGCCATTGACCCAAAACAAACCGATGGCGCTCGCAACCAGCGCAACGATCACAAAAATATTGAAAACCAGCACGAGATAGTGAAGTTTTGGCCGCGCGACGACGCCACTCTTTGCTCTTTTTACCCGCGCCATGTTGTGTTTAGTTTAGTGGTGCAGCCAGCGTGACCTGAGCAGACAGATTTGTGGGTTCAGAGTTCGAATCTGACACGACAAATTCAATTTCTTGCAACGAACCGGCGTTGCGCAGGTCTAAAAGGTTCGCTTGCAACATTGCCACGGTTTTTGCGTCGGCAGTGATAACTAATTTTGCCACCTCGGCGCGCTGCGAAACTTTGGCTTCGGTTTTCGTGCGACGCACTGCGCCGAGCACCAGACAAATCGCATCAAGACCATCGACTACATCGGAAGCAGCGTTGAAACCAGCGAGCGTCTCGGCTGTTGTTGGCCAAGTAGCGCGGTGAATCGAGCCAGATTGCCACCACGACCAAACTTCTTCGGTCGCAAACGGCAACATCGGGGCGAGCAAGCGTTGCACAACGCTCAGTGCACGATGCAATGAAACTCGCGCCGAGGATGAATCTTGAGTTTCACCATAAGCGCGTGTCTTGACGAGTTCGACATAGTCGTCGCAGAACCACCAGAAAAATGCCTCGGTACGTTCGAGTGCTCGCGCATAATCGAATTGTTCGAGTGCCGTTGTAGCTTCGTCGACAACTTCGGCTAGGCGCACAAGCATCGCTTGGTCGACTAAATCTTTAGGCTGTGCACCCGTAGATGTCGTCGTCTCATTCGAGCCTGCGCCCAGCACAAACTTCGTCAAGTTCAAAAGTTTGGTCGCAAGTTTGCGTCCGACCTTCATTTGATCTTCGCTGAAAGCAGTATCGACACCAGGTCGCGCACACGCCGCCCAATATCGCACCGCATCGCTGCCGTATTGATCGAACAAATCTGATGGCGTTACAACATTGCCCTTTGATTTCGACATTTTTTTGCGATCGGGGTCGAGAATCCAACCAGACAGACTCGCGTTCTTCCACGGCGCGACGTCGTGCTCAAAGTTTGAACGTACCATCGTCGAAAACAACCATGTGCGGATGATGTCGTGGCCTTGTGGTCGAACATCCATCGGAAAAATTCGCTCGAACAAATCGCTGTCGTCGACCCAATGTCCCGCAAGTTGCGGCGTGAGTGACGATGTCGCCCAAGTATCCATAATGTCGGGGTCGCCAGCGAAACCGTTTGGCGCACCGCGCTGATCAGGTGTGAAACCTTGCGGCATGTCGGTGCTCGGGTCAACAGGCAACTGACCGACAGCGGGCACGAGTGGGTGCTCATAAATAATTTCACCGTTTTTATCGAGGCGATACCACAGTGGTATCGGCACGCCGAAATATCTTTGTCGGCTGACGAGCCAGTCACCGTTTAATCCGCCCACCCAATTTGCATATCTGTGCTGCATGAAATCTGGATGCCATGTCAACTCGTCGCCGCGTGCCAACAACTTTTCGCGCAACTTTTCGTCGCGTCCACCATTGCGGATATACCACTGCCGACTTGTCACGATCTCGAGTGGTCGGTCACCTTTTTCATAAAACTTGACTGGGTGCGTGATCGCACGCGGATCTTCTGTGAGTTCGCCAGTCTCGCGCAACATTTCAACGGTCAAAGTTTGCGCTTGCTTCGCAGACTTGCCGGCGAGACGCGCATACTGCGTTTGCGCTTGTGCCGACATTATTTCTGGCGCTTGTGCGACGAACCTGCCGTCGCGACCGATTGTGGGTCGCGTTGCAAGATTAAGTTCACGCCACCAAATCACATCGGTGAGATCGCCGAATGTGCAAACCATCGCGATACCCGAACCTTTGTCGGGTTGCGCCAACGGGTGAGGGTGCACCGGCACTTCGACACCAAAAATCGGCGTGAGCGCATTCTTGCCAAACAGATGTTGATATCGAGCGTCATCAGGGTGGGCGACAAGACCGACACACGCGGCGATTAGTTCTGGGCGAGTGCTTTCGACGATTATTGACTTGCTCTCGTCGTCGGCCTCACGAAATTTCAGTTTGTGAAATGCACCGGGTCGTTCGCGATCTTCGAGTTCGGCTTGTGCAACTGCTGTGCCAAAGTCGACATCCCAAAGCGTCGGCGCTTCTTGCGTGTATGCCTCGCCGCGTTCAAGGTTTCGCAAAAATGCTGATTGCGCCGTGCGTCGCGCGTGCTCGCTGATCGTCGTGTAGAGCAAACTCCAATCGACTGATAAACCCAGGCGTCGAAATAAATCTTCAAAAACTTTTTCATCCTGCGCGGTTAGTTCGTCGCACAACTCGATGAAGTTCGGTCGCGAGACGGGCACAGGTTTTGCATCTTTTGGAGGATCACCCCGAAACGGCGGTTCAAAACCCGCGACATATTTCAGCGACGGGTCGCACGAGACACCGTAAAAATTTTGCACTCGGCGCTCGGTCGGCAAACCGTTGTCATCCCATCCCATCGGATAAAAAACAGACTTACCGCGCATTCGCCAAAATCGCGCCAGAGTGTCGGTGTGCGTGTATGAAAACACATGACCCATGTGCAACGAACCGCTAACCGTGGGCGGGGGCGTGTCGATCGAGAAAATATTTTCACGCTTTGCAGTGCGATCGAAGCGATAAATACCGTCTTGCTCCCATTGTTTTACGAATCGAGCCTCAACTCCATCGATTGTGGGCTTCTCGGGCACGCGTGACATGACGAAATAACGGTACTCGCCTAGCCTTAGACATTGTGCTGAATCTGTATGACACCGCGACTTCGCAGATTCGCCCGCTCAAACAGCGCGTGCCTGGCGAACTGAGCATTTACCTTTGTGGGCCAACGGTTTATGGGCCACCGCATATCGGACACGGTCGCGCCACGCTCGTTTACGACATTTTGCGTCGCTATCTCGAATGGACGGGGGTTAAGGTTCAACTTGTTTCGAACATCACCGACATCGACGACAAGATTATTGATCGCGCGACTCGCGAAAATCGTGCTTGGCTTGACATTGCCCAAAAGTGTGAGGATGTGTGGTTCAAATCGATGGCCCGACTAGGTGTGCTGCGGCCGACCGATGTGCCGCGAGCAACCGAATATGTGGATCAGATAGTTGGGCTGATTGCCGAACTTGTGGCCAAAGACGCGGCATATCGCACCGACGACGGCATTTATATGAGTACGAGCGTCGTCGCCGATTATGGTCTGCTCGCGCACCAAAATATCGATGACATGTTGGCGGGCGGCGGCGATCGCAATGTGTTTGGCGCCGATCAAAAGAGACACCCCGCAGATTTCGTGTTGTGGAAGTTTTCGAAACCAGGCGAGCCAGCATGGTCGTCGCCATGGGGCGAAGGTCGGCCAGGTTGGCACAGCGAGTGCGTCGTGATGAGTCTTGAATTGCTCGGTGAAGGCTTCGATCTGCATTGCGGCGGCGCCGACTTGCGATTTCCGCATCATGAAAACGAACGCGCACAAGCCGTTGCGCTCGGCAGAGACTTCGCCCATCATTGGATGCACAACGGTTTCGTTGTCGACACCGAAGGCGAAAAAATGTCCAAGAGTTTGGGCAACGTCACTAACCTGCCTGATTTGCTAGATCGTTATGACGCTCGCGCGTATCGCATGTTGTTGTTGCAAACTCACTATCGTTCGCCCGTAAAAGTTGGTCTCGACAACATCGACGCGTCGGTCAATGCATTGGCTGGCATCGACTCGTTTGCCGCACGCACGAGTTCGCT
>CAMDEC010000082.1 GCA_945893395.1 Bifidobacterium breve | reverse complement strand
CTGCTGGCCGAAACTGGCGCCGAGTCGGTGGGCAAAGTTGTGATTGGCACCGTAAAAGGCGACATTCATGACATTGGTAAAAATCTTGTGGCGATGATGCTGGAAGGCGCCGGGTTCGAAGTAATTGACCTCGGCATCAACACAGATGTCAACAAATATCTTGCCGCACTCGAAGAGCACAAGCCAGACATTCTGGGTATGTCGGCTCTGTTGACTACGACGATGCCGTACATGAAAGTCGTGGTTGACACGATGAAAGAAAAGGGCATTCGCGATAAATACATCATCTTGGTTGGCGGGGCACCGCTCAACGAAGAATTCAGTGTCGCTGTTGGGGCAGATGCTTATTGCCGCGATGCTGCCGTGGCGTCGGAAACCGCCAAGCAACTCGTAGGTGCGCGTCGCCTGCGCAGAGCCGAGCCTCCTGGCCCTTCAGTCGTCTAAGAAACAAGTTGCGATGTCGTCCGACACGCGGCCATTGGTAATTGCGTGTGGTGCTCTAGTCAGCGAACTTAGGGCGGTTCTTGTTGCGTCGGGCATTGAAGATTCGGTCGAAGTCAGATATTTGCCGGCGAACTTGCATAATCGACCAGAAAAAATCGCACCACAAGTTGCAGAATTGTTGGCACAAGAATCTGACCGACGAATTTTTGTCGCCTATGCCGATTGTGGCACTGGTGGGCACTTAGACATGGTGCTGGAAAAATATCCAAAAGTTCAGCGACTGCCTGGGGCGCATTGCTACGAATTCTTTGCGGGGACCGATGCATTCATGGCTGCGCACGACGAAGAACCAGGCACTTTTTATCTGACTGATTTCTTGGCGAAGCACTTTGAGGCATTGGTGTGGCAGGGTCTCGGGCTCGACGAACACCCCGAACTGCGCGACACGTATTTCGGCAACTATCGCCGTGTAGTGCTTTTCTCACAAACGAACAATCTTGAAATAGTTGAGGCAGGTCGGGCCGCTGCGCAAAAGTTGGGTTTAGAATTTGAACACCGACATGTCGGTCTAGAAAAATTCGCGAAATCAGTACCTGTTTCTTTTTTGAAACAAACTGACAAGCAATAGTCGTAAGTAGTCGGCGAGGGAGAAAAGCAAGTGCCACGTGGAAGCAACGAAGTGATCATAATTTTGTGGCGTGATATTCCCGCGCAAGTGAACGCCCAAAGGGGTCGCGAGCGCAAGCAGGTGCAACTAGACGAAAAGTTTCAGCGGGCAATCGATCGTGCCAAGCGTAAGGCGCACATTTATACGGCTGAAGAAGATATTGCCCAGTGGCGTCGTTTGAGTTTGCCTCTTGTCGGTGACCTGGCCGCGGCTGCCCAGCGCGAGGCCGATCGCCTAGACAACGAGTACTCTCGTGAGCGCCTCGGCAAACTCGCATTCGCGGGAGGGTTCGAAGCGGATGTGAAGGATGATGACTTCACTAATCAACAGCTTTTAGACCTTGAAGAACTAGAAGAAAACGAATAGTCAATTAAAAAAGAAAGATTGAAATGACCGACACAATAATCTCATCAGCAACCAAAGAAGTAGTCATTGGGTTTGGTCGCCCCTTCGTGATGATCGGCGAGCGCATTAACCCGACAGGTCGCAAGTTGTTGGCAGCAGAAATGAAAGAGGGCAACTTCAGTCGAGTTGAAGCAGATGCTTTGGCACAAGTATTGGCTGGTGCGCACATGTTGGATGTCAACGCGGGTATTCCATTGGCGGACGAGCCGGCATTGTTGGCACGAGCAATAAAATTAGTGCAATCAATAACTGATGTGCCGCTGTCGATTGACTCGTCAATCATTGAAGCTCTTGAAGCGGGTCTTGCGGTGTATCAGGGCAAACCGTTGGTTAACTCTGTAACTGGTGAAGACGCAAACCTTGAGCGCGTTCTGCCGCTTGTCGCAAAATATGGCGCCGCGGTTGTTGCAATTTCGAATGACGAGACTGGCATCAGCATGGACCCCGATGAGCGGTTCGCTATAGCCAAGAAAATTGTGCAACGTGCAGCCGACCACGGCATTCCGGCGAGCGATGTCGTAGTTGACCCACTCGTTATGCCGATTGGTGCGATGGGCGATGCTGGTCGTACGGCGTTTAAAATTATTCGCCGATTGCGTGAAGAATTGAAAGTCAACACGACTTGTGGTGCCTCGAACGTAAGTTTTGGGATTCCGGCGCGCAACAACATCACCGGCACATTTTTGGCGATGGCGATCGGCGCAGGTATGACCTCGGCGATCATGAACCCTCTTCACGCGGAAGTTAAAACACTGGTTATGGCAGCCGATGTGCTCGTGGGGAACGATGAAAACTGCTCGGCATGGATTCGTGCCAACCGTGACCCGAATGAAGTGAATGCAGAGCGAGCTGCGCGCAATAGCCGTGGCCGACGCCGAACCGAATAACACAGTTCATGGAGCGTCATGTCGTCTTCACCCCGTCGGGGTTAGACGGCATCGTTAAAGATGGTGTAACTGTTCTTGAAGCGGCTCGCCAACTCGGCGCTGACATTGATTCAGTTTGTGGTGGTCGCGGTATCTGTGGTCGATGTCAGATCACGCCATCAACGGGTTCGTTCGCCAAGTGGGGGATAACAGCAACAAAAGAGTCGTTGTCTGGGCTTGCCGAAACCGAAACTAATTATCGCGCCAAGCGGGCCCTCGTGCCAGGAAACCGCTTGGGTTGTGCGGCAAAAATTTGCGGCGATGTCGTCATTGATGTGCCGGCGATTAGTCAGGTGCACAAACAAATCGTGCGCAAAGATTTGGACCTTGATCCGATAACCGTTGATCCGAGTTTTAGTTTGTTTTATTTGACGGTTCCTGAAGCGCAACTTGGTGACTCGGTGAGCGCTGCTGATGCATTGACTGATGCCGTTGCCGTCCAACATAAGCGACAAGCCCCTGAAGTTGCACGTCGAGCCTTAAGCAGTTTGCACTCGGCAATGGCAAAAGGTGAGGGTGAACTAACCGTTGCAGTTCGCCACACGCAAGGTCCGGATCAAATTGTCGCCGCGTGGCCTGGCTACGTTGACACGGCTTTCGGCATTGCCGTGGATGTGGGTTCAACAACTGTGGCGGGGCACCTGTGCGAACTCAACAGCGGTGAGATTCTTGGCAGTTATGGATTAATGAATCCACAAATTCGTTTCGGCGAAGATCTAATGAGTCGGGTTTCGTACGTGATGATGAACCCAGGTGGTGAGGTTGAATTGACGAATGCGATTCGCGCTGCGCTCAACGAACTGATCGGCAGCCTTGTCAAAAATGCGGGCATCGAAGTTGGGCGAGTGCTTGAGATCACGATCGTGGGCAATCCGATCATGCACCACATTGTTCTGGGTATTGACCCGACACCGCTTGGCATGGCACCGTTTGTTTTGGCAACCAGCGAATCAGTTAGTGGTTGGGCCACTGAACTCGACTTGAAGTTGCCGAACGCTAGTTATTATGTCGGACCATGCATCGCTGGACATGTCGGTGCGGACATGGCGGCAGCGATGCTGGCTGAAGGACCGCATCGATCAAAAGAGATGCAACTGCTTGTCGACATCGGCACCAACGCAGAAATCGTTTTGGGAAACACGGCGCATCAATTTGCTGCGTCGAGTCCGACGGGTCCGGCTTTCGAAGGTGCTCAAATCAGCGCTGGGCAGCGGGCTACGGCCGGTGCGATTGAAAATGTGAGAATCGATCGCAAGAGCCTTGAACCACGGGTCAAAGTGATCGGCTCTGAATTGTGGAGCAATGAACCAGGTTTTATTGAGTCGCTCGGTGACACGGTGGTTAGTGGCGTTTGCGGCTCAGGAATCATCGAAGTTATTGCTGAAATGTATTTGAGCGGGATTGTCGACACAGATGGGGTCGTGCGTGGCGAATTGGCGAGCAAGTCATCGCGCATCGTTGCCGATGAGCGAACATTTTCATATTTGTTTTACGAGCAAGGCGAGACAAAACTTTATGTGACGCAAAACGATGTAAGGGCAATTCAATTGGCCAAAGCGGCGTTGCGCGCGGGCATCGACTTGCTAGTTGAGCATGCAGGTTCACCAGTTGTACACGACATCCGACTTGCTGGTGCATTTGGTGCGCACATTGATCCGGTTTATGCGATGGTGTTGGGTCTCGTGCCTGACTGCCCAATAGCGGGTGTGCGTGCAGTCGGTAATGCTGCCGGCGCGGGTGCTGTGCTGTCGCTGTTGTCGAGAAAGTTGCGTTATGAAATGGAAGACGCAGTGCGCAAGGTGACCAAAATCGAAACAGCCACCGAACCAAGATTTCAACAGTTGTTCGTTGAGGCGATGGCGTTTCCGCACAAGACAGCCGAGACGCCAAATTTGGCAAAGGTAATTGATCTGCCCATACGAGCCGCTGGCAATAACGAGGGTCAATCTCGATCAGGTCGCCGTCGCCGTCCGCCAGGTGGCGTGGCAGAATAGAGATCATGTCGGACGTAACTCGCACAAAACGCTCGGGTGGACGAGCGGGTCGGCAAAACTTACGCGCGTCACATGAGCCAGAGCGTGATGCGTTTATAACTCGCTTAATCAAACCGTATGAGCTTGTTTCAGACGAGGGTCTTGAGATAATCGAACACAATGCCGACACGGTGCTCGAAGAAGTCGGCATCGAAGTGCGTGATTATCCATCAGCGATAAAACGATTTAAAGATGCTGGCGCCGATGTCGAAGGTACACGCGTGAGATTTCCACGCGGCATGTGTCGAAAAATAATTTCGGCATCTGCCCCAAGTATCTACACACAGCATGCTCGTAATCCAAAAAACAATGTGCAGATCGGCGGCAACGCCACTGTGTTCGCACCGAACTACGGTTCACCATTTGTTTACGACATCGACAACGGTCGGCGATACGCGACGATCGGAGATTTTCAGAATTTCGTAAAACTTGCGTACATGTCGCCGCGCATGCATCACTCGGGTGGAACAGTGTGCGAGCCGGTTGATATTCCGGTCAGCAAGCGCCACCTCGACATGGTTTATGCGCACATCAAGTACAGCGATAAAGGTTTCATGGGCTCGGTCACCGCTGGTGAGCGCGCGCAAGACAGCGTGGATATGGCACGCATCGGTTTTGGTGGCGACTTGCAAGATCGAACGGTGATGACAAGTTTGATTAATGCCTCTTCACCACTTGTCTGGGATGCATCAATGTTGGCGTCAGCAGAGGTTTATGCGTCGAACAATCAAGCCACGATCATCACGCCATTTATTTTGGCTGGGGCGATGGCGCCGTCGACATCAGCAGGCGTGGTCACGCAAACACTTGCCGAGGCACTCGCTGGCATGACATTTACACAACTCGTGCGCCCAGGTGCACCGGTGATCATGGGTTCGTTCGCTTCATCAATGTCGATGCAAACTGGCGCACCAACTTTCGGTACGCCCGAGCCGGCAATTGTTTTGTACACGATGGCTTCGTTGGCGCGTCGACTTGGTGT
>CAMDEC010000081.1 GCA_945893395.1 Bifidobacterium breve | reverse complement strand
AGTGCGACAATTTGTTGTGCGATCATTTGCTCCGTTGAGTGCAAAACTTTTGCCTGATCAATTGTTGAAATTGAATAAGTTTTCACATTCACTTGCATCTAGAGATGTTGTTACTTGTGTTGGGTTCGCGGGTGATGGTCCGACAAAAGCAATGCAGGCTCTGGCGAGGCAACGCGCGCAAAATGTCTGCCGATCTATTGCCAGAGTTTCGACCGGTGTTTCAATAAAAATCGGCAGAGCCAGTTTGAGACAATCCATTTCTAAGTCAGCTCGTGATTCGACTGCCGGGCGACGCAAGGTTGTAATAACCGTTAAATCAGGCTGAATGTCGGGGATCGGCGTTTTAAAAGGCCTATGTGGATAGACGGCGAACTTAGGTTGTCAATGGCAGTCATCTGCTGCCACAATGGAAGAGATGTTTAATTCAAAAGGCACTCTTAGCGTTTCTGTCGTCGTTATTCTCTAGGCGCGCGCTCCAAAGCGTGCGCCGACAACCTCCCGCCAGGGAGGTTTTTTTATTCCCCAAAATTTAAAAACCGCAAAAGTTATCAAGAAGTAAAAGCAACAGGAGACCAAAAATGAAATCGAATCAACAACTAACGGGAGCCGAAGCCCTGATCAAAGGTCTGGAGCAAGAGAAAGTTGAAGTGATGTTCGGGTTGCCAGGTGGCTGCATTTTGCCCGCATACGACCCGTTGATCAAGTCGAGTATTCGCCACATTCTTGTGCGCCACGAGCAAGGTGCTGGTCATATGGCCGAGGGTTACGCGCACGTGACTGGTCGGCCAGGTGTAGCGATGGTAACTAGTGGACCTGCTGCAACGAACTTGGTTACTCCGTTATGTGATGCATACATGGACTCGATTCCGATGGTGGCGATTACCGGTCAAGTGCCAACAAGTGCAATCGGCACCGATGCGTTTCAAGAGTGTGACACGTTAGGCATCACGCGCAGCATCACAAAGCACAACGAACTTGTGATGAGCCCCGATGATTTGCCTTTGGCGATTCGTCAGGCGTTTCACATTGCGACAACCGGTCGACCTGGTCCGGTGTTGATCGACGTGCCGAAAGATGTTTTGCAAAACATGATGACTTGGCATTGGCCGACAGACGACGAAGTAATTGACAGTCTGCCTGGTTACAAGCCAACGACAAAAGGTCATCCACGAATGATCAAAGAAGCCGCGAAATTGATCCTCGAATCAAAACAGCCGATTCTTTATGTTGGTGGCGGCGTGCTCAAAGCGCGAGCCGCTGACGCGTTGCGCGAACTCGCTGAGTTGATGAACATCCCGGTTGTTACCACGCTGATGGCCCGCGGCGCGTTTCCTGACAATCATCCGTTGTGTTTGGGTATGCCGGGCATGCACGGCACGGCGACCGCGGTTACTGCGATGCAACGCGCCGACTTGCTGATCGCACTTGGCTCAAGGTTTGATGACCGTGTGACCGGCAAAGTTTCGGCGTTTGCACCAGATGCGAAGATCATTCATGTTGATATCGACCCTGCCGAACAAGGCAAGGTGCGTAAGCCCGATGTGCCGATCGTTGGCGATTGTCGATTGGTGATTGAAGAAATGATCGTTGCGTTACGCGACCTGATGGCAGGTGGCACTAAACCAGCTGACATTTCTGCATGGCGTAGTCGTGTAAACGGCTGGAAAGAAAATTTCCCACTTGCTTACGAACCAAGTGAGCTGGGTGCAGCGCTCAAGCCGCAATTTTGTCTCGAAAAACTTCGTGATGCGTCGCCCGAAGGCACGATTCTCGTTTCGGGCGTGGGTCAACATCAGATGTGGTCGAGTCAGTATTGGCAATTTAACGAGCCGTATACGTGGGTTAACTCTGGCGGCTTGGGCACGATGGGCTTTTCGGTGCCGGCGGCGATTGGCGCAAAAGTTGGTCGTCCAGACAAAACAGTTTGGGCAATCGACGGCGATGGTTGCTTCCAGATGACGGCGCAAGAGTTGATAACTGCATCGGTTGAACAGATTCCGATCAAAGTTGGCATCTTGAACAACTCGAACTTGGGCATGGTGCGTCAGTGGCAAGAGATGTTCTACGACAATCGCTATAGCCAAGTGCATTTTTCAGAAACGGTGCCTGACTATGTGAAGTGGTCTGAAGCCATGGGTTGTGTTGGCATTCGTGTTGAATCACCTGAAGAAGTTGAATCGGCAATCGACAAAGCCAACAGCATCAATGATCGGCCGGTCGTAGTCGAATTCAGGGTTGCACCAACCGAGCAGGTGTTCCCGATGGTGGCAGCAGGTCGAAGCAACGATGAAATTGTCTTGCATCCATCTCAAGAAAAACGAAGGGAGTTGTTGCGATGACCGGAAACAATCCGTACGGCGCAGCGGCTAACCATCATGTGCTCTCGGTGTTGGTGCAGAACCGACCAGGCGTCTTGGCGCGGGTTGCTTCGTTGTTCGCGCGCCGTGGCTACAACATTTTCTCGCTTGCCGTAGCACCAACCGAGCAAGAAGATTACAGTCGCATCACGATCGTCGTAGATCTTGAGAGTGCGACGCTCGAGCAGATGGTCAAGCAGTTGTTCAAACTCGTTGATGTCGTTCGAATTTCTGAACTCGACCCGCGCAATTCTGTGGAGCGCGAATTGATGGTTGCCACGGTTCGATCGACCCCAGAACAACGCGGTCAAATTGTCGAACTCGTAAATATCTTTGAGGGCAAGATTCTCGGGGTTGGGCCCGAGGCTTTGAGCGTGAGTTTGGACGGTAGCCCTGAAAAACTTAACGATTTTTCAGAATTGCTGCGACAATATGGAATCATTGAATCTCAACGCACGGGTCGCGTGGCGTTGCCAAAACTAGATCGCACTGCCCGGGTTCGTGCAGTGAACCAAACCAAGGGAAAGGCAAGTTAATGGCTGCAAATGTTTACTACGAGAAAGACGCTGACCCGTCGATTATTCGCTCGAAGAAAGTCGCGATTATTGGTTACGGTTCGCAAGGTCACGCCCATGCATTGAACCTCAAAGAGTCGGGTGTTGATGTAGTCGTCGGTTTGCGCGAGGGTTCGACTTCGGTAGCAAAAGCAACCGCTGCTGGTTTAAAAGTGATGTCGATTGCTGAGGCCACAAAGTGGGCAGATGTGATCATGATTCTTGCGCCAGATACAGAACAAAAAAAGATTTATGACGAGCACATTAAGGCAAACCTCGCTGACGGCAAAGCGATTGCATTCGCACACGGTTTCAACATTCGTTTCGAGCGAATTGCGCCGCCAAAAGGCGTCGATGTGATCATGATTGCACCAAAGGGCCCAGGTCACTTGGTGCGACGCACATTCACCGAAGGTGGCGGAGTGCCGGCACTGATCGCCGTGCATCAAGATGCAACGGGCAAGGCAAAAGCGTTGGCTTTGTCGTATGCCGAAGCAATCGGTGGTGCTCGTGCGGGTGTAATTGAAACGACATTCCCCGAAGAAACAGAAACTGACTTGTTCGGTGAGCAGGTTGTGTTGTGTGGCGGTGTGACTTCACTCGTGATGGCAGGCTTTGAAACTCTCGTCGAAGCCGGTTACGCACCCGAGATGGCATATTTTGAGTGTCTGCACGAAGTGAAGTTGATCGTCGACTTGATGTATGAAGAAGGAATCGCTGGTATGCGCTATTCAATTTCAGATACTGCTGAATACGGTGATGTGACACGCGGACCAAGAATTATTGATGCTGACACGAAGAAGCGAATGAAAGTGATTCTCGAAGAAATTCAGACGGGCAAGTTCGCCGAAGAGTGGATCGCCGAAAGCGACTCGGGTCGCAAGCGCTTCTCTGAACTGCGCAACGCGGGCAAGAATCATCCAATTGAGAAAGTTGGGTCACACTTGCGCTCGATGATGCCGTTTATCTCTAAAGGCAAGAAGAAAGTCTCTGAAATATCAGGTGGCTGAGATATTACGGCTAATCCCGAGTAGTTTAGTCGGGATTTGGTAGATACGGTGAGGGGACTATGACAAATCAAAATTGGGGCTTTGAAACTCGTCAAATTCACGCGGGTCAGATACCAGACTCGGATACTGGGTCACGCGCGGTGCCGATCTATCGCACCACAAGCTATGTGTTTCGCGATGCACAACACGCACAGAACCTGTTTGCACTTGCTGAGATCGGAAACATCTATACCCGCATCATGAACCCCACTCAAGGTGTGCTTGAAGCTCGACTCTCGTCACTCGAAGGTGGCATCACAACCGCGGTTGGTCTGCCTGGTGCGCTTGCTGTGAGTTCGGGTCAGTCGGCAGAGTTGTTAGCAATTTTGACACTGGCTGAAGCGGGCGCGCACATTGTTGCATCGCCAAGTTTGTACGGCGGCACATACAACTTGTTTCACTATACGTTGCCGAAACTTGGTATCGAAGTAAGTTTTGTTGAAGACCCTGACAATCTTGATCAGTGGCGTGCGGCGATCAAGCCAAACACAAAAGCATTTTACGGTGAGGTCTTGGCGAACCCGCGCAACAACGTGCTTGACATCGAAGGCATCGCGAAAGTCGCCCATGAAAACGGTTTGCCGTTGATTGTCGACAACACAGTGCCGACGCCATATTTGATTCGACCAATCGAGTGGGGTGCAGACATTGTCGTGCACTCGTTGACGAAATTCATTGGCGGTCACGGCACGAGCATCGGTGGCGCAATTATTGACGGCGGCACGTTTGATTTCGGCAAGGGCGATAAGTTTCCGAACTTTACTCAACCCGACCCGAGTTATCACGGCTTGGCATATTGGCCAGCACTCGGTGCTGGGTCGTTCATTATTAAGGCACGCGTTCAGATGTTGCGCGACTTGGGCATGGCGACAACACCGGATAATGCTTTCAACTTCTTGCAGGGTCTTGAAACGTTGTCTTTGCGAATGGATCGCCACTGGGCAAACGCACAGCAAGTTGGCGAATATCTCGCCAAGCACGCGCAAGTTGAAGAAGTGTTTTATGCAGGTTTGTCGACGAGCAAGTGGCATGAGCGGGCAAAGAAATATGGGCGCGGTCTTGGCTATGGCTCAGTGTTGGCGTTCAACATCAAGGGTGGCGTCGAGGCTGGGCAGAAGTTTGTTGCGGGTTTGAAACTGCATAGCCATGTTGCCAACATTGGTGATGTTCGTAGCCTCGTAATTCACCCAGCATCAACGACTCACAGTCAATTGAGCCCGAAAGAACAGGCCTCAACCGGCGTGTTTCCAGGACTCATTCGTCTCTCAGTTGGCCTTGAGTCAATCGAGGACATCTTGGCTGACCTAGACGAAGGCTTTAAAGCAGCGAAATAGTCGTTCACACAAAGTTCACTTTGAGTTGTCTCATCGTTTGATGTAATTCAACTTCTCGTTCGTAATGACTTCTTAGATTAGTGACGTCGGGAAAGTCCCGTCGTTTCATCAAGGAGGAATTTCGTCAATGATTAACCAGAATTTCAGAAGTCGCTTTGCACGCTTGGTCGTGGCTTCTCTTGCTGCAGGCTTGGTAGCAGTAGCAGGGGCGAGCCCGGTTAGTGCCGCCAAAGTTGGCGACGAATGTAAGTCAAAAGATTTGTACAAGATCGAGAAACTCGCTTCAAGTT
>CAMDEC010000080.1 GCA_945893395.1 Bifidobacterium breve | reverse complement strand
CTAGAGCGATGCAGCGAACTAGCGTGAACAGTCATGAATCAAGCCCGCAATGCGTTTTTGCACCCGTTCGCAAAACCCACAAAAGACAACTTCATAAAACTTGTGCGCGGTCAGGGCGCACTCGTCTGGGATGACAAAGGCAACGAACTTGTCGACGGCATGGCCAGCCTTTGGTATTGCGCGGTTGGGCACGGCCGAAAAGAAATTGCGGATGCAGTTGCCAAGCAGATTACGACTCTCGAGGCTTACTCGACATTTGATCCGTTCACGAGCGAGCCTGTCGAACAACTTGCGGCGAAATTAGTTTCAATTTGTCCGATGCCAGATGCTCGCGTGTTTTTCTGCGGTAGCGGCTCTGAGGCTGTCGACTCGGCGATGAAATTGGCGCGACTCGCCCACGTTCAGGCGGGCCACCCGGAGCGCACGCTGATTATTTCGCGTATGCGTGGCTACCACGGCACAAACTACGGCGGCACCAGCGCGCAAGGTCTGCCACTCAACAAAATCGGTTACGGCCCACTCGTGCCAGACGTCGAGCAAGTTGCGAGTGACGACCTCGAAGCGATGTCGGTCCTCATGTTGCAACACAGCAACACCGTTGCCGCAGTTCTCGCCGAGCCACTGCAAGGCGCTGGTGGCGTCTACCCGCCGTCGGCTGACTATCTCAAAGGTTTGCGCAAACTTTGCGATCAGCACGGTGCATTTTTAATTTTTGACGAAGTCATAACCGGCTTTGCGCGACTCGGCACTTGGTTCGGTGCAAATTTTTATGATGTCAACCCAGACTTGTTGTGCTTCGCCAAAGCGGTTACTTCTGGCTATCAACCACTCGGCGGTGTGTTTGTCGGCAATGCAGTGCGCCAGCCGCTTGAAGCCGATGCTGACTTCTTTTTACGCCACGGCTACACATATTCGGGGCATGCATCGGCTTGCGTCGCAGCACTGGTAAATCTCGAAATTATCGAGCGCGAAGGTTTGCGTGATCGCGCCGTGCATATCGGCAAACGAATTGGTGACGCCCTAAAGGCTCTTGCACACGATGGCGTCATAGATCATGCGCGTGGCGACGGTGCCGTTTGGGCGGCTGGCCTTCACGCCTCACAAAACAATGTCAAGATTCGCGACCGAATGCTTGAGTTGGGCGCGATCACACGCGCGATCAACGCAGACACAAACACTTTCTGCCCGCCATTGGTCATCACCGATGCGCAACTCGACAAACTGCTCGACGCCTTCGCTCAAGCCGCCTCCGACAAATAATTTTACTTTTGTGGGTGGGTTAGCAGCTTCATCAGGCTGCTGGTATCCCAGCGGGCGCCGCCCATAGCGATAACTTCGGCGTAGAGAGCGTCGACGAGTTTGGTCATCGTCAAGTCTGCACCATTATTTTTTGCCTCATCGAAACAGATACCCAAATCTTTGCGCATCCACTCGACAGCGAAACCAAATTCAAATTGATCGCGAACCATTGTCTTCGAACGGTTCTCCATTTGCCACGACTGCGCCGCGCCTTTAGAAATGACCTCAACGACTTGATCGGCGTCAAGACCCGCCCGCAAAGCAAAGTTGAGAGCCTCGGCAAGACCAGAAACAGCGCCGGCAATACAAATCTGATTGACCATCTTGGTCAACTGCCCTGCTCCAGCATCGCCCATGCGTTGACACGCTTTCGCATATGAATCAAGAACTGGTCGCACGCGATCAAACACTTTTTGATCATCGCAACCGCACATCACCGTTAGCGCACCATTTTCTGCGCCGGCTTGTCCGCCTGAAACTGGCGCGTCAATAAAGCCAACACCCTTGGCATTGCTCGCCGCAGAAAGTTCGCGAGCAAGAGTTGCCGATGCAGTTGTGTGATCAACCAATACCGTTCCATTCTTAAGGCCAGCAAGTACGCCGTCAGCACCGAGCACGACACTGCGCACATCGCTGTCGTTACCGACACAAACCATCACGATTTCACACTGCTCGGCAACCTCGCGCGGCGTTGACGCAAAACTGCCACCGTTCTTCTCAACCCACTGTTTTGCTTTTTCGGTGTTGCGATTGAACACAACGAGATCGTGGCCCTTGCTCGCCAAATGCCGCGCCATTGGCGTACCCATTACTCCGAGACCGCAAAACCCAACTTTCATTTTGCGTCAAACCGACCGATCGACTATTTCTTTTTCGCCGCGGCTTTGGCTGGTTTTGCTGCAGTCGACTTTGCAGTCGACTTTGCGACTGATTTAGCCGGCTTAAGTACACCTTTTTCAAGCGCCTTGTCCAAGTACGCTTCGGCCTCTTCAGTCGTGCACTTGAGTGCAGGTTGTATTTCAGAAATCAAATTGACCCTTGCGCGGTCATACATTGTTTTTTCGGCAGCCGACAATGCCGAATCACGATCACGTGCCGCGAGGTTGCGCACAACTTCGGCGACTTGATAAACATCGCCACTCTTGAGCTTTTCTTGGTGGTTCTTGAATCTGCGCGACCAGTTCGCTGGCACGCGTGGGTCGGCCTTTGCAAGAACCGAAACCAAGTCTTGCAATTCGCTCGACGAAACAGGTGGCCGCACACCAACCGTAGAAATTTGTTCGACGGGTATCGACAGCGTCATCTCGTTGATCACCGTGCGCAAAATCAAATAGTCAGACGTCTTGCCGAAGGCTTTCATCCGCTTGATGTTCATGACGATGCAAGCGCCATGTTGCGGATAGATGACCGTGTCACCTTTTTTCCATTTAAGTTTCACTGAACACCCTTTTCAATCCGACCCCAAAGGATACGCCACGAAAGACCAAATAGCCGAATAATTTAGGCCCGCAGCCTTTCATTTCGCGGATCGAACAATGGCTCTTGCCCCACGGTGGCTTTTTTGCGCTCACCGAAGATTTCAATTTCAAGTTTGGTGCCAGGCGTCTCGAATTCAGGTCGAACGTATGCCAACGCCACGCTCTTGTTCAGCGTGAAACTCCAGCCACCCGAAGTCGCAATGCCGATTCGCTTGTCGCCACTAAACACCGAGGCACAAAAAGGTGCGTCAGCATCGCCATCTTCGTCAAGAGTCATCGGCACGAATCGCCACTTTGAACCAGCAGCTTTTTCAGCAACCAACGCCTCGCGACCGACAAATGACGGCTTAGTCAAGTCAACGAAACGATCTAGCGAAGCATCAAACGGCGAGAAGCCAATTTCAAGATCGCCCTTCCAGCCGCGATAGCACTTGTCGAGCCGCAAACTGTCCACTGCATATATGCCCATGTCGGCGATTTGATATTGCTCGCCCGCCTTCCAAATTGCGTCGTAGAGGGCGACCATCTGGTCGTTCGACGCGTGCAACTCCCAGCCGAGTTCACCGACATAGTTGACGCGCAAGGCACGCACCGTGCCGACTGCTGTATCGATCATGCGCATTGACAACCACGGAAACGCGGCGTTGTCAAGAGCAGAAGTCGTGACTTGCGCCAAAACATCTCGCGAACGCGGCCCGACCAAAATTAGCGAGCCATAATCTTTCGTCACATTTTTAAGCGTCACCGAACCATCCGTTGGTAGCGCCATCTCGAGCACATCCAGATCGTGCCACTCAGAACTCGCCGCGCCGACAAGATAAAAACTCTCTTCAGCAACTCGCACGACAGTGAACTCGCTCAACACTTTGCCATCTGGCAACAACGCATAGACCAAACTGATGCGCCCGACCTTTGGCAACTTTGTGCACAGCAAATTGTCGAGATACGCAAACGCACCAGGGCCCTTGACCTCGATCTTCGTGAAGCCGGGCAGGTCAAGCAGCGCAACACCGTTGCGCGCTGCGCTTACTTCTTTGGTCACGACTTTGCGCCATCCGTTGCGTCTGAAAAACGACAGCGAATGATCTGTCACTTCGTTTTTCGGATCAAAATATGTTGGTCGCTCCCAGCCTCCACGTGCGCCGTAAGCAGCGCCTTTCTTTTTTAGTTGTTCATAGAGCGGCGAAACATATGCAGGTCTGCCTGCTGGTCGCTCTTCGAACGGAAAGCCCATCGCATATTCGTTTTGATAAACCTCGACTGCTTTATCGACCGTGTATTGCGTCGTTGCATATTCTTTGTAGCGACGGCGGTCAATCGCCCAAAGATCGAACTCTGGTCGACCCGTGAGTATCCATTCGGCAATTGCTTTGCCCGCACCGCCACCTTGGGCGATGCCGAAACTGAATGTATTGCAATGGAAGAAATTGCGCATGCCTCGCTCAGGTCCGAGATATGGGTTGCCATCTGGCGCATACGGAATTGGCCCGTTGACAACTTTGGCGATGCCCGCGTCGCCGAGCACTGGCACACGCTCGCCTGCATCAAGAATTTGTTTTTCGAGTCTCTCTAGTTCTTCTGACCACAACATGTTTGCAAATTGATCTGGAATACCGTCGAGCCACATCGGTGTTGCCTGCCACTCATATGGCCCGAGAATAAAACCGCTTCGCTCTTGACGCAAATAATAAGAAGTGTCAGGGTCACGTAGAAGCGGCAGTGGTTCACTGCGTGCTGCCAGTTCGTCGATTTCTTCGGTGATCAAATATTGGTGCGCCATCGTCATGATCGGCAAATGTCGACCGATCAGGCTCATCAACTCACCGGCACGATAGCCAGCGGCGTTGATCACGATTTCGCATTCGATTTCGGTTTCGACACCAGCCGCATTCGTCGTAACAGTCCACTCGTGATTTTTGTGTTGGCGCAAACCAGTTACGCGCTCGTTGCGACGCACTCGCGCACCAAGTGCTCGAGCCGCGCGAGCCATCGCTTGTGTGACTTGCGATGGGTCAATGTCGCCGTCTAGCGGATCCCAAAGTGCGCCGAGCAAATCGTGGGTCTTGATCAACGGATATCGATCCACAAGTTCTGCCGGGGTGAGCATGTCGTACTCCATGTTGTTGGCACGGGCCATGCTCTTGACATGACGAAACTCGGCCATGCGCTCTTCGCTGTGTGCCAACCGCACCGAACCAGTCACGTGATAGCTGATCGGAAAGTCTTTGTCTTTGGCCAATTCGCGATACAGTGCGGCAGAATATTTTTGCACCTGCATCACGCTCCAACTTGTCGAATACGTCGGCACGTTGCCTGCGGCGTGCCAAGTCGAACCCGAAGTGAGTTCGTCGCGCTCAAGCAACAACACATCGGTGCAACCCATTTTCGAGAGATGATAAAGCGCACTACATCCGGCGATGCCACCGCCGATAATTACAACTTTTGCTCTCTCGCTCATTGACTTGACCGTAACCTCTCTAAAAATTCACTTTTCTTGACACGCGATTCTCAAAAACTAGTGCCAAACTGTAGCGTTGATAAGGCTAAAGAATTAAGCAATACCGAGACAAATTGTGATCGACCCAAAAGGCAGACAATGGCAGAGTTACCGAAAAACGCACGCGTTGTAATCGTCGGCGGCGGCATAGTCGGTTGTAGTGTTGCATATCACTTGGCTCTGCGCGGTTGCACCGATGTCGTATTACTTGAGCGCAAGCAACTTACTTGTGGCACAACCTGGCATGCGGCTGGGCTTGTCGGTCAATTAAGAGCAACCCACAACTTGACTCGCCTTGCGCAGTACACCACCAATCTTTTCAAAACTCTCGAGGCCCAGACTGGTCAAGCAACCGGGTTTCAACAACGCGGATCTGTTGCAGTTGCACCAAACCT
>CAMDEC010000079.1 GCA_945893395.1 Bifidobacterium breve | reverse complement strand
AAATATGTGATTTTGTTCCTCGGAGCAGCGATACTTTATTCAGAATTCGCTCCCAAAAACTTTAAGTTAAGCAAAAAGACTGCTCTGATTGGCGCCGTGATTTTGCCGGTTCTATACGTGATCTACAACTACTTTTCTGATGTCTACGGTCGTGCCAATTATCTCCCTGACGACCCTCGCTATCTATTCATTGAAGGCATACCTACGACGACCACCAATCTGCTACTGGAAAACTTTTTGAATCTGCCCCGATTCATTTTGGGGTTTTTTGGTAGTTGGGGACTCGGCTGGTTCGAAGTCGAGATGACCCACACAGTTTGGCTGTTCACGCTGCAAGCATTTTTGCTGACAACAATATTCGCACTACGCAAATCAAGCAAAATTCACCAATTAATTTTTGGTGGAATGTTTACGATCATGTGTATTGCAATTTTGTACGCCAATCAACAGACCTTCGTCCCAATCGGCCAGGTAATTCAGCCCCGATATTTTCTGCCGTTTTTTCTCGGCCTGGTGATCATCACCGCGGCCTACAAAACCGTACGCTACCCCAACTCGCTTGTCATCACAGTGGCGATCCTGGCAACAATCTCAAACTCGATCGCACTACGCGACACAATCCGCCGCTACACAACCGGCCAAGACGTATTCATCTCCAAATCACTCAACAACCCGATCGAATGGTGGTGGCAATTCGGCCCACAACCAGAAACAGTCTGGCTCACAGGCACACTCGCCTTCGCCGGATTATTCGCAGTTTTAATCTACGAACGCAACAAAGAAGAAGCTGACGCCCCACAATCGCAAGTACCTGAGTTAGCTAATTAGCTTTAAGCCACGGCACATAGTTGGGCATGAACGCCCACGAAGTGCGATGAATCGCCGACGGACCATAACCCTGCAATGCAGCCCGATGCTTGGGGCACGGGTAGCCCTTGTTGGTGTCAAAATGCCATTGCGGATAATCAGTTGCCAGCGCTCGCATCATGCGATCACGCGAAACTTTTGCCAATACTGAGGCTGCAGCCACCGACACGCAATCGGCATCGGCTTTGACTTCAAGCATCACTTTGCGTGCGTGCGGCGAAACGAAGTCCCAGCGACCGTCAACAATTGCGGCATCAACAATTGTTGCGTCGACACTCGCGCCGGCGAGCGCAGCAAAGCCGCGCGTAGTGGCCAACCTTTGCGCTTCAACCATCCCGAGTTGATCGCACTCAAGCGCACTCGCCGCACCGATCGACCAATACAGACAATGCGCCGCAACTTGGTCAAAAATTTCTTCGCGTTGCATCTCAGAAAGTTGTTTCGAATCGCGCACACCACCCAACAACACTGCCGGCTCATCAGAAAAAACCATCTCACGATTCAACATCGCAATGCCAATTACAAGCGGCCCAGCCCAACTGCCCTTGCCGACTTCGTCAACGCCGACAATTGTTTTCGCACCGCGATCAAATAGCGCTCGCTCACGCATCGCGTTTGGCCACGGTTTAATTTTTCGCATCAACACGGTTCAGCACGTGTCAACACAAGTGCACGCTGGCAGGCGATGAACTGAATTCGCCGACCTTGAACCACATTTCGTCGCGCAAAAGTTCTTCGGCGGCCTCACGTGTCACCGCAGCCAACAACCCACCACTTGTTTGCGGATCCATGCACAACGCAACACGCGCATCATCAGTCGTCACGGCGTCAAAACTAAAATGCTCGGCGACATATTCACGATTACGAGCATCGCCACCCGTCCGCACACCGGCCAACGCCGCTTCAATTGCGCCCGAATACGCGCGCAACCACGCTGCTCGCAGCACCAACTGCACGCCCGACCTTTGCGCCATCTCCCAGCCGTGCCCCGCAAGCCCGTAACCCGTCACATCGGTCACTCCGTGCACGGCATTGCCGAGGCGTTGCAATTGTTCGGACGCCACACGATTCAACTCGCGCATCCCCGCAATCGCCGCGGCTTTATCGCTTGTCGAACCGCCAGCCAAAGTCAGACCAGTGCCGAGCGGCTTGGACAAAATTGCGACGTCACCAGCAACGGCCCCACCTTTGCGAAATATTTTTTGCGGATGAACGACCCCCTGAACCGCAAGCCCGAAGATCGGTTCGGGATTTCGTATCGTGTGACCACCCGCCACAGATCCACCAGCCTGCTCGACCACACGTGAAGCCGCCGCAAAGATTTGCGAGATCGCTTCGCGCGGAAAGTTCTCAGGAAACGCCGCGATGTTCACAGCCATCACGACTCGCCCACCCATCGCAAAAACATCGCTGCAAGCGTTAGCCGCAGAGATCGCACCGAAGTCATCAGGGTCGTCGACCAAAGGCGGAAAAAAATCTGTCGTACTCACGAGCGCAACATCCTGAGAAACTTGGTACACCGCGGCATCATCAAACGGCGCGAGGCCGACTAACAACGCTGGATCAATTTTGGGTTGCGCATCAGTTGCCAACTCATTAACCAGATCTTTGAGCAAGTTCGCACCCCACTTGGCGGCGCAACCGCCGCATGATGTCCACTCGGTAAGTTTGAGCGGCGACAAACTGGGCGATGTACTGGGCGATGTACTACTGATGCTCATAATCCTCAGCCTATTTCAAGAGCGCTGATCGGTCTTGAGCGAAACCATTGAGCAAAGTTTCACCCCGCATATCAGTGCTACCAAACGAACTATCCATGGCGCTCGCCATAACGCGCGCGCCAACGGGCCCGTCGATCTCCCACAACAGAGCCGGCTTGTCACCGTGCCAGCGCACCGCATACGAAATCGAATGCTCGGGTGTTGCCAGAAGTTTGTGGCATTCAAAGTTGACGCCGAGCCACGCTGCATCGATGCCACGCGGGCAGATTTCAATCACGCCGTCACGACGCATCGCCACCAATTGAGACTCGACCCACGCAATCTGGCGCACACTGCCGAGAAGTTCAGCGCTAGACGCGACAATTTTGTCGGTACAGTCAGCGCCCGCGTTGATCTTTGTAGCCTCGCCTAAACGCGACCACGCACGGGCGATATCTTGCTCGCCCCGAGACTCACCGGCGCGATGCAACAACATGCTCGCGGCAAAAATTGCACGCTCCACAAACCACGAAATCGTCGAATCCTTGACGCACTGCTTGATGATTTGCTCGGTTGCAATAGCCACTTCGCCGACCCATTGCCCGGCTTTGTCGCCGAGTCGCACCCGCTCGGCACGATCCAAAATCAAATCAACTTGATCATCGATCTCAACGGGTGGCGACAACATAAGTTTGCAACGCTGCGATGTCAAAATTGTCGACCACGACGCCTCGGGCACATCAATTCGACTCGCAACTTGCAGTGCACCAAGCCAACCTCGCTCGACTTGCTCAAAACTTGGTAGCGACTCGAGTTCCCCGGCAGGAATTTGACGCGAGTCACCGTTAATCAAAATCGCCGCACGCATCGTTGCATGATGCCCAACCGGAAACACGACACTGCCAACCGGCAGATCAATGCCCTGCACACCCGTCGGGCTCGGCTCACGCATCGTGGCGATATCACCGCGATCAAACGCCACAGCAAAGGGCAACGACGAGTCGTTATAAATTTCAACGACTATCACCCCACCAAAATTGGCGACTCCATAAACACGCTGCACGGCGTCACCGCCTGGCACTTTGATTCGTGTTTCGATCACGGGCACACCAGAAATCTCACGCTGACGCACCGTCGTCTCACGCGACGGTCGATACCACCGATCGTCGGCGGCGACAAACCAACACAAACGCTGTTGACCATCCACGAACACATCGCCCCATGCGTTTACGCCGCCAATCCATCCGCCACCACGCACACCAACTGCACGCATCAGTCGGCCTCAGATTTGGTCGCGCGCGCCATCAACTGCACCAACGCATCTTTGGCATTCGTCTTGCCTTCGCACACGGCAGCAACCTGTTCGGTGATCGGCATCTCAACTTTGCATCGCTGCGCAAGTTGCAACACCGACAGCGACGAGCGCACCCCTTCGGCGACCATCGACATCGACCCGGTTATCGCCGCGATTGACTCGCCCCGACCCAATCGCACGCCGACTGCCGTATTGCGACTCTTTGCTGACGCACATGTCGCAACAACATCGCCCAAACCAGCAAGCCCCATGAAGGTGTTCTGGTTCGCTCCCAGCGCGACCCCAAGTCTAGACATCTCGACCAGTCCGCGAGTAATTAATGTCGCTTTCGAATTATCCCCAAAGCCCATGCCTTCGGCAATGCCGGCAGCAATCGCAATCACATTTTTTACAACACCCGCAATTTCACAACCGACGACATCTTCGTTCGTATAAACCCGCAACGTCGGCAGGGAAACAATTTTTTGAATCTGTTTGGCGATTTGCTCATCGCTGCACGCGACAACAGTCGCCGCTGGTTGCCCCGCCAAAATCTCGTGGGCCAAGTTCGGCCCAGTCAACACTGCAACTGGGTTTTGTGGCATCAACTGATGAACAATTTCGGTCATTCGCAGCAACGAATCTCGCTCGAGACCTTTGGCCAAACTCACAATCGGCACATCGCTGGCGACACATCTGGCAACCTCAGCCGCAACATCGCGAAAACCGTTCGACGGCACCGCCATCATCACGATCGAAGCACCAGTCACGACTTCGCCCAAGACCGCAGAACAGCGCAAACTTTCAACCAGGCTCACGCCCCGTAAATAGTCGGCATTTTCGTGCCGCGCCGAAATCTGTTCGGCCAATTCACTTCGACGTGCCCACAAAGTCGTCGGCTGATTTTTCGCCACGGCATTGGCAACCGTGGTGCCCCACGAACCAGCGCCAACAACAGCCACGTGCGTTTCCACGTCGCTAAGCGTATGCGGGCAAAGCATTTGTGCCGTATCTGCAACCGTAGGCTTCGCAGGTGCCTTCGCAGCGGTCCGCACCAGACTTTTCAACGATCGGAGTCGTGATTCCGGTCAAAGCATTTCACCATGCCAAAGAGCGACTTTCTGATTTGCTGACACCAGCCGAGCGAATCGTGTTGGCAAAATATTGCGCCGATCGTGTCGTTGATGCTGCACGCAACTTCGACGTGTTTGTCGTTTGCGATGATCCCGATGTCGCGCAGTGGGCTCGCAACCATAAAGCAAAAGTTGTCTGGCAACCTGAAGTCGGTCTGAATGCGGCCGTTCGTGCTGGCGTCGAGTTCGCGCGCACCCATCACAAGCAACTAGCAGTCGTCAGCCACAGCGATCTACCACTCGCCACCGAATTTGAGCATCTAATCAGCGACCAAAGCCCCGAAACCCTGCTCTCGTCGATCACATTGGTGCCCGATCGCCACAAAGACGGCACAAACGTCATGGTTTTGCCGACAAATTTTGACTTCGAATTCTGTTACGGCAAAAACAGTTTTCAAGCCCATCAAGAAATGGCAAAAAAATGTGGATTATCAGTGCGCGTTGTCGACGATCAGAGTCTCGCGGTCGATATCGACACCGCAGATGACCTCGCAGTTGCTCGACAACTTGAAAACTAACTCAAAAAATAGATTTACAAAGTAATGCTATAAAAGAAAGAAGAGGGGCCGAAGCCCCTCTTCTTACGGAATCCGAACCAACTTGCTTGAAGTGGCTTAAGGCCTTATTTCTTTTTCTTGGCCTTACGACGCTTCTTTGCAGGTGCCTTCTTAGCGGCCTTCTTGGCCTTCTTGCGCTTTTTTGCTGCCATTTTATTTCTCCTTGTTGTTTGTTATTGCT
>CAMDEC010000078.1 GCA_945893395.1 Bifidobacterium breve | reverse complement strand
ACTTCGTTGGCCAGCAAGCGACCCGCACGAGTCAAAACGATACGATCGTCCCGTCGCTCGAGCAACTCTCTCATCTCGTCAAGATCGGCACCACTAAACGAATCAAGCGGCACTCCTTCGCGCGTACGCACCAATAACTGCAGCATCTCCCGCTTGCTTGTCTGTGCATCCAGCGTCTCGCTCGACGACTCTGACGACTCGCCAGCCATGACGAGTTCGATATATCTTTCGGGTGTTCGCACATTCCACCAGCGGCGACCGTTCAAGTGTGCATGTGCCGCACTGCCAAAACCCTCGTAATTTCCTTGTTGCCAATAGAGCGAATTATGTTCACATTCGTGATCTGACGCTGCCCAATTTGAAATCTCATAATTCTTCAAACCGTGCGCCGATAACACGTCATCGCATAATAAATATTTATCTGCTTGATCGTCATCGTCTGGGTGACGATCTGGCTGAGTCGCCAACACCGTGTTCGGTTCAACCGTCAACCCATAAGCAGAAACATGTGGTGGATCTAGCGCCACTACATCGGCCAATGTCTGCGACCAGTCGTCAAGCGTCTCACCCGCCGCACCATAAATAATGTCGAGATTAAAAGTCGCAAAGCCAGCCTCACGCACAAACGACACCGAACGCTTCACATTCTCAGGGTTGTGGGTGCGCCCAAGTGACTTCAACACATGATCAACCGTTGACTGCACACCGATACTGATGCGATTCACTCCACCTGCACGAAACGTCTGCATCATCTCAAGTGTGATGTCGTCTGGGTTGCACTCGACCGTCACTTCGGCGCCAGATGCAAGCGGTATCTCAGCCAACACACTCATCAACTCACCAGCCGGCACAAGTGTCGGCGTACCGCCACCGATGAACACACTCGTGGCTCGCGGCATCGCATTGGCAAGACTGCGTCGAATGTGCGTGCGCAACGCGGCCAAATACTCAGTCGTCAGTTGATGCCGATCAGTAAAAGTTGCAAACGCGCAATAGTCGCACTTTTTTGCACAAAATGGAATATGAACGTAGACACCAAAGCCAGGGTGCATGAAAATTAACTTTGTGTCGTCGGCGGTACGAACAGCAAGTCAAGCTCCGCGAGTTTTGCGCCCACTTCATCTACCGCAATATCCAGCATCACCGCAATCGCCCGCGTGTCGTGTGCCCGCACGGTTATAACTTTGCCATTGAAGTCTTGTCGTTGCACCTGAATCATCCGCAAGAACCGCTCGAGCATCTTGAACTCAATGCCTTCTCGCGTCGACAGTTTGGCCACATCTATGCGCAACTTCGTCGGTGCCGACGCACCGGGTTGATTATCTTCAACTCGCATCGGGTCGCGCGGCAACAACTGGTCGATCGTGACGCCATAGAACTTCGCCAATCGCTCGAGACGCGGCACCGAAATCGCCCGCTCACCGCGCTCATATGCGCCGAGCACCGAGGCTTTAAATTCTTCGCGCGACTGGGTCTCTACTTCGCTCAAAGACAAATTTTTCTGCGAGCGAATCGACCGCAAGCGCTCACCTACCATCCGTGAAAACGGAGACTGCTCAAGCAGTTCGTCGTCAGATGGAGTCATAGTCAGGTCAGATTCCTTTGTTTCGGTAACTTGACATTAGAACAGCCGCGCTGATGGCCGCAGTTTCTGCGCGCAAAATGGTGTCGCCAAGCGAGACAACACGTTTACCTACAGCGATTTCTTCTTCTGTGAACCCACCTTCGGGACCAATGGCGATGGTTTGATGCGACGCATCAATTGGCGAGCCACTCGGGTCGCCGATGCATACATTTGCAATCTCGCTCAACATCGTGACATCACTAACTTTCGGTAACCACACTCGCCGCGACTGCATCGCCGCTTCGCGGGCCACAACCCGCAATCGTTCGAGGTTCTTATTCGCCCGTCCGGCATCCCATCGCACGACACTGCGAGTGGTCGGCGCCAGCACAATGATTTCGTCAATGCCAATTTCGGTGAGTTTCTGCACGGTCCACTCAGGTCGATCGGCTTTGACCACCGAGAAGGCGACGGTCAACTGCCACTTCGGCGGGGCTTCAACAACCACATCGCTCGTCACCTCAATATTTGCGTTGCGATCAACGACGCATGTCCGCCATTTACCGCGGCCATCCGAAATCGTCATGGCATCTCGCGATTTGACCCGCAACACACGCAACAAATGATGGGCATCAACATCGTCCAACACTGGCGCATCAACTGAATCTACAAAAACATGTGCCGCCGAATCACGCAGCGCAGAGATCACGAAAACGCCGACTTAATTTTCGACTTTAACGAACTATCGCTCGTCGCCACCGCTTCGCCTCGTTCTTTGGCCAGTTGCAACAACAAGTCACGCTCTTTTGACGAAAGCTTCTTCGGCACGATAACTTCAATTCGCGCACGAAGATCGCCGCGTGTTCGCCCACGAGTGCGACCGCCCTGATTCAAAATCGGCACGCCGCGACCTTTGAGCACATATTCATGACCATGTTGCACACCAGGCGCCACGCTTAACGTTTCATCTCCATCAAGCGTCGCCAACACAAGATCGACACCGAGCGCCGCCTGAGCAATCGAAACCTGCACACTCGTCACCAGATCATTTTCTTCACGCTGATACATCTCGTGTGGCGCCACATCAATGTGCACATATAAATCACCCGCCGCACCGCCACGCGGCCCAACACCGCCACGACTGGTCACGCGCATCGTCTGACCTGTAGCAATGCCTGCCGGAATATCAATTTCGTGACTCTGATCTTTGGTCACTCGACCTTCACCCCGACATTTGTTGCACGGCGAAGCGATCATCTCACCCATTCCACGACAGCGACCGCATGGCGTCGTCGTCACCATCTGTCCGAGAATGCTCTGACGCATTCGCCGAACCTGCCCCGACCCACCACAGTCGGCACAAGTCGTTGCTTTCGTGCCGGCAGCAGCACCAGAACCGTCGCAATCCTCACAACTCACTGCCGATCTGATTGACACCGAAGTTCGACAACCGAACACTGCATCGACAAAATCAATCTCGATTTGCGTTTCTAGATCTGGTCCGCGTTGTGGGCCCGACTGTTGCCGCGTCGAACCACCAAACGGTGAATCTCCACCAAAGAATGCATCAAAGATGCTGCCGAATCCTCCTGCACCACCGAACGGATCTCCACCGCCGCGACCGCCACCCGAAATGCCCGCCTCACCAAATTGGTCGTAGCGTGCTCGCGAATCTTGGTCAGACAAAACTTCATACGCTCGGCTCACGAGTTTGAATTTTTCTTCGGCCTCGGCGTTGTTTGGGTTCGCATCTGGATGCAGTTCGCGCGCCAGTTTGCGATAAGCCCGTTTTAGTTCATCTTGACTTGCCCCACGCGACACGCCAAGCAACTGATAAAAATCTTGCGCCATTCGAATTAATTTTCGGTCAGACGGCGACCAAGTCGATCACTAACCAAATCAACGGTCGCCAATGCTTGAGGATAATTCATACGCGTCGGCCCAAGCACGCCAACCGTGCCAACCGTTTCGCCATCGGCGCGAACAGGCGCCAACACAACTGAACAAGCCGAGAGTGGCTCGACACCGTGCTCCGCACCAATCGCCACCGAGACTCCGCGATTCAGCATGTCGCGCACGAGTGTGACGACGACATACTGCTGCTCGAGCGTGTGCAACACATTGCGCACGATTTCGACCGCGTCAAACGCTTCGGCCATCTGTGCCACACCGCCCACATAGAAATTTTCGTCGTTGCGACCGCGATCAAGCGCCGACAAGACCTTTTCACACAACACATTGATCACATCAGAAGCGCCAAAACTCGTGCCAGATCGACGGCTCATCTTGCGATGCGCAGCGACATCCCGCAATGGCTTGGCGATCATAAGTTCCCGCAATTTTTCGTTGGCTACTAAAATCTCGTCATCTGAGACATCGCTATTGATTTCGATTTGCTCATTTTCAACCGCGCCGTTTGAAAGAACTGCAACAGCCGTGACATGATGACTCGAGAGCCGCACAAGTTGCACTGAGCGCACGACGGCGACCTCGGCAGTCGGCCCAATCACAACTGATGCATAATTAGTCAACTGCGCCAGCAACATCGAAGTGCGCTGCAAAGTTTCTTCCAGGCGAAAATGCGCCGTCTCGAAAAAACTTCCAACTTTGGCTTGCTCAATCGAACCGAGCGCGCCGTTGGGCACGAGGTTGTCCACGAAAAATCGGTAGCCCTTGTCGGTCGGTATACGACCGGCAGATGTATGCGGGTGCATCAAATATCCTTCGCGTTCAAGTGCCGCCATATCGTTGCGCACGGTCGCCGACGAAACCGCCATATCGCGATTGTTGGCAATATGCGCAGAACCCACCGGTTGCGCGGTGGCGATGTACTCCTCTACGACAGCCCTGAGGATTGCAGTCTTACGATCGTCCAGCATTTATTACCTTTCAGACTACCGAGCGATTGATTTCCCCGCTGATCTTGTAACGACTCAGCGCCTCGTCACGCTCTTGCGAATGATCCACCATCGGTTCTGGGTATTGCGCAAAAAGACCGCGATCCGACTGCAGCCACGGCGCATGCACAAACTTTTCGGGCACATCGCGCAATTCAGGTATCCACGCACGAACATAATTTCCGTCTGGATCAAACTTCTCGCCCTGCAAAACGGGGTTGAACACGCGAAAGTAAGGCGCCGCATCAGTGCCCGTCCCCGCAGTCCATTGCCAACCGTGATTATTGGATGCGATATCGCCGTCGACTAGATGCCGCATGAAAAACTTGGCGCCCCACTGCCACGGCAAATGTAAATCTTTAACCAAAAAACTTGCGGCAATCATTCGCACCCGATTGTGCATCCAGCCGGTTGCCAACATCTGTCGAATCCCCGCGTCGACGATCGGATAACCCGTCTTGCCGGCGCACCAAATTTCAAATCGCTGTTTTGCTTTTGCGTCAGTATCCACTTGCAAACTATCCATTTTCGGTTGCAAATTCTTCCAAATCGTGTGCGGCTGATGAAACAATACATCTGCATAAAACTCGCGCCAACAAAGTTCGCTGCGATAGTGATCATGGTCTGCGTTGGGTTCGAGTTCTGCCAACAACTGACGCGGGTGCACCACACCGAAGCGCAAATAAACCGACATCTGACTGCAGCCGTCGCGATCTGGGTTGTTGCGCTCGGTTTTATACTTGCCGAGCGCATTCTCTGCGAAATGTTCCCAGCGTTTCCATGCGGCGCTCTCGCCCACATCGGCAATCTTTGAAGTCAACGACGGGTCGTCGGGTATCGCCTCGCTGACAACACTTGGTGCACCGTGCCACTTAACTCGTGGTTTTGAAATCGGCGCCGACCAACCATGCGCCAACCAAACTTTTGAAAACGGAGTAAACACCGAATATGGAGTCGCATCGGCTTTGCGCACCGTACCCGGCTCAACCGCGTATGGCGAACCTGCATGGCTCAACTTTGCGCCGGTTTTTTCGAGTGCTTTGCCAACCGCGGCATCGCGCTTTTGGCCGTACGGCGCAAAATCTTTTGTCGCAAATACTTCGAGAGCATTAACTTCTTGCGCAACTTTTGCCACGACATCAACAGGATCACCGACCCGCACGACAAGAGCGCCGCCTATTTCACGATTCAAATCACGCAGCGACCGAAACAAAAATGCCAAGCGCGGCGCACCCGAGCGTTGCAAAAACATCGGATCTAAAACAAACAAAGGCGTGACATCACCTGCTTTACTCGCAGCGACCAAAGCGGGGTTATCTTCAAGGCGCAGGTCTCGCCGAAACCACATCACCGAATTAGAAGATTT
>CAMDEC010000077.1 GCA_945893395.1 Bifidobacterium breve | reverse complement strand
ATCACCAGCGGTGGCTATGCGCACTACTCAGGCGTGTCGCTTGCAATGGGTTACATACCGGCCGAACTCGCCAAGGCTGGTACAACTGGCTTCGAAATCGAAATCATCGGCAAGATGAGACCAGCAACTTTGCAACTTGAACCTGTGCTTGACCCATCAGGGTCACGCATGCGCGCATAACTCTTAGTTAAAAAACTAACTCTGCAGTTGCTTTAGTTTTGCTACTGGTATATGGCAACGCATAAAGTGGCCTGGCTCAACTTCATTAAGGTCTGGCTCTTCAGACTCACATAAACTCTCGTATCCCGAACCAACTTTGCGTGGACAACGTGGATTCAACACACAGCCGCTTGGCGGATTACTCGGACTCGGCACAACACCAGTCAATGGAATGCGCTTGCGAATTGTGCCATCAACATTTGGCACTGACGAAAGTAGAGCCTCTGTATATGGATGAAACGGCCCGTTGAACACGCGCTGCGATGTGCCGAATTCGACCACACGGCCCAAGTAAAGCACTGCGATGCGATCAGAAATATAACGCACAACGCCAAGGTCATGCGAAATAAAAATAAAACTTGTTTGGTCTTGTTTCTGCAAGTCGACTAGAAGATTCAAAATCGCCGCTTGAACCGAAACATCAAGTGCCGAAGTTGGTTCATCACAAACAACGATTTGTGGTGAGCCTGCAAATGCGCGCGAAATCGCAACACGCTGTTTTAGCCCTCCAGATAGTTGCACTGGTCTCACACTGTGTAATGATGCTTCAACACGCATGCCAGACAACAACTCATGCGCTCGGTCAATTGCGTCGCTTACGTTAAAACCACGCAGACGCTCAACTGCTCGACCAACAATTCGCGTCACACTATGACGACGATTCAATGCCTGATCAGGGTTCTGAAATACGATCTGCATCGCACCAACATCGTGCACATCGCGACGATTAAGTGTCTTGGCGAGACCTTTACCATCCAGAGTTACGACTCCGCCCTCTTCTGGCGATACAAGACCTAAAACAAGTTTGGCAATTGTTGTTTTTCCTGAACCAGACTCGCCAACCAAACCAAGCGTCTCACCAAAACCCAAGTTGAACGACACATCGTTGATTACTTGAACCTTATGACCGTCCTGTGTAAAGACTTTTGATAAATGATTGATGCTTAGCAAGGTGTCGCCATTGTGTGTTGCATGAATACCGGACTGCGACGCATATTCGATCTGCTCAATCGACCGTGGCATCGCACTCGCCTTGTCACTGTTTAAGCATCTGGCTACATGCGAGTCTGAAACATTAACCATCTGCGGTTGAACGGTGCGACACTTGTCTTCAACGAGCGCACAACGATCTACGAAAACACACCCGTCAAAGTGTGTGCCTAGTGCAGGTGGCGTGCCAGGAATCGTGTCAAGACGATCGGCGCTCTTATGCAAGCCTCCACGGGGAATGCAGCGCAACAAACCAACTGTGTATGGGTGACTCGGATTATTAAATAGATCAGCAGTTGCCCCTTGCTCGACAAGTGCACCTGCGTAAAGAACGCCAACGCGATCGCACATGTTTCGAATCACGCCCAAGTTATGACTGATGAACAAAACCGCTGTGCCTGTATCGCGACGCAACTCGCGTACCAAATCGAGAACTTCTGCTTCAACAGTCGCGTCAAGACCTGTCGTAGGTTCATCCATTACCAGTAATCGTGGATTAGATGCCAACGCCATTGCGATCACTACGCGCTGAGCCATGCCGCCTGACAATTGGTGTGCATAACGTCGCATCACTTGTGCCGGGTCTGCGATTTGCACTTGGACCAATGCTGCTTGGGCCATCGCGAGCGAATCAGATTTAGAAACCCCACTCAACTGGAAAACTTCAGCAACTTGATCTCCAACTCGAATTGTTGGGTTCAGCGCTGTTGCTGGGTTCTGGTAAACCATTGAGATCGCCGATCGCCGCAGACCAGAGACTTCATCATCGGCCATCTCGACAATATTTTTGCCCTCAAAAAAAATCGCGCCACCAGTTATTTTGCCATTACGTGGCAAATACCGCATGGCGGCAAATGCGGCAGTCGACTTGCCACAACCCGATTCGCCTACAAGGCCATATGCCTCACCAGGAGCAATTGAAAACGAGACGTCGCGCAAAACCTCACGGTCAATGCCGCGAACGGTGTACGCCACTTCAAGACTGCGTAATTCAAGCGTCGGAATATTAGTTGCACTCATAGTTCAAACACCTCTAACAGGCTGTCAGAAATTAAGTTGACGCTCACTGCCAAAGACGCAATTGCTAGGGCTGGAAATGCTGTTGGCCACCAGATATTTGAATAAATATTTCCCCAATTTTCGGCAATCTGAGTGCCCCAGTTTGGCGATCCGTATTCGACGCCGGCACCCAAGAACGACAGTGTCGCGATGGCAAAAATCGCATAACCAAGCCGAACCGTGAACTCAACAATTATTGGTGGTAAGACATTCGGCAATATCTCACGGAATAAAATGTGTGGAGTTCGCTCGGTTCTTAACCGCGCAGCTGCTACATACTCGAGTTCAGCCTCGCCCAATACTGCAGCACGCACGGTTCGACCGATGTTAGGCGTGAATACAAAACCAATAACTATGACCGTCAAAGTCGGTGAACGACCTTCAAGTGCGGCAATCGCCAAGAGGGCAATAATTAAGACAGGTATTGCTGAGATTGCCTCAATTAAACGCATCGTGATCATGTCGAACGTACCCTTGAAATAGCCTGCAGCCAGCCCAATTGCTGTTCCAACAATAGTGCCAAGAGCAGTAGCACTGAACGCCATGACCACAATTAAACGGGTACCTAAAATTACGCGTGACAGCACATCTTGCCCGTTGGCATCAGTACCGAACCAAAATTTAAGTGACGGCCCAACAGAAACGAATTCAAAGTCTTGATCAGAAGCACCGCGCGGTGCAATGAAATTTCCAAAAACCGCGAGAATCAACCAAAAGCCAAGTATCGAGCACCCAACAAGAAAAGTCTTATTACGCACAACTAACTGCATTCGCTCACGGCGAATCGTGCGACGCTCTTTGTTCGACATTGCCGTCAGCGCACTGATTTTCTTCTCGCTCATTCTGTTACTTTCTGTCTGATTCTCGGGTTCAGAACGGCAAACAAAATATCTGCGATTAACTGAAAAACGACAATTACTAAACTTGAAACTATTACACCAGATTGCAATACCGAATAGTCTCGAGCATCAACGGCCCCTTTCAAAATTGTGCCAAAGCCTGGATAGTTAAAAACAATCTCTACTGCAATTAGACCGCCAATTAAGTACGGAATTTGTGATGCGATCACCGCAATAGTCGGCAAAAGAGCATTTCGCAGTACATGCTTAGATACTGCTTTTCGGCGAGTCATGCCTTTCAAAACGGCAGTGCGCATGTAGTCAGACTCAAGCGCTTCGATCACACCTGCGCGAGTTATTCGAGCAATGTACCCAAACAACACGAGAAGTAGAGAAATAGACGGCAAAATCAGATGCCAGATCTGATTCAGAATGCTTCGATTATCTTCATCTGGAAACGCTGAAACTGGAAATATCTGAAAAGTTACACCCACAGTTAAAACTAGGACGATCGCCCAAACAAACTCGGGAATCACAGCTGCAGACAAACCCCCTACCGTGATTGCGCGGTCAATTTTCTTGCCACGGTTCATTGCTGCAATCACGCCGCCGGCAATACTAATTGGCACGATCAAAAAGAACGCAACGCATGCGAGTTTTGACGAGTACCCAATTGCAGGTAGCAAAATGTCAGAAACGGGTCCGCGATACTGCATTGACTGTCCGAGATCGCCGTGTAATAAATCACCAATCCAACCGAAGAGCTGCGCCAACAACGACCTATCTAATCCAAACACTCTTCGAAATTCGGCCAAGTCTTCTTCGGTGGCACCTCTACCTAAATATTGCCGAGCGACGTTGCCAGGCAGAATGTGTGTCAGGAAAAACACTATTACAGCAACCAAAAAAACAGTGACTACAGATAAACCAAGACGCTTTAAAATAAACTGTTTCATAAGTCAATTGAGTTTATATTCTCACGAAGACGAATTAACAATTGAAAAATAATAAAGGAGCCAAGGCGTTTCAACCTTGGCTCCTTTATTTTTCGTTTAAATTATTTTGTATTAATTATTTTGCAGTACGAGCGTCAATCTGACCCATGCCGTTAACAACCATTCCAGTCAATGACTTACGTCCCGCTGTAATGAGGTTCGAAGTATAAGCAAGGATGTAAGGAGTTTCATCAAGTGAAGCCACTTGAATCTTCTTACTTGCCTTCTTCTTTGCTGCTGGAGTCAATGCCTGTAAATACTCATCAATTGCTGCGTCCATTACGCGACTATCGAGCATTGCGCCGCTCCAGTCACCAGTTGAACGCCACTCACGCATCAAGTACTGGTCTGGAACACCACGGCCTGCCCAGTCAACGATTCCCAAATTCGATGCCAACCATGAGTGATTGTCGTACTGGTAGACCTTGCCTGGCTTGGATGGATACGGATCGTATGTGTAGTACACAGCCGAACCACCGTCTGAACCGTCAATAACCAAGTTGACTTTAATGCCAATCTTGGCAAAAGAAGTCTTGATCAACTTGGCGTACTTGTTGATGTCGTCACGAGCCCAAGTTGACAAGTCAACTTTGAAACCGTTCGGTACCCCAGCTTCTGCCATCAAGGCTTTCGCTTTAGCAAGGTCTTGCTTTCGTTGTGGCACTGACTTGTCTGCAGTGTTGTATGGATCCATGACGCTGTCGTTACCAACGATTCCGCCAAGTCCCTTCATTACACCACTGACATAACCTTCACGGTCAATTGTCAACGCGGCTGCTTGACGAATTCGCTTGTCCTGGAAAGGACCGAAGTTCGTTCGCATGTGTACGTGCGCGAAGCCAGCTCCTGCAGGCAATGTGTTAACTGTGAACTTGGTCTTATCAAGGCTAAGTGCATCTGATGCTTCCATCGCTGCAACAAAGTCAATCTTTCCAGTCTTCACCAACGGCAATGCGGTTGCCGCAGAAACGAACTGAACCAATTCAACTCTGTCGAAGCCAGGGTTGAATGTTGTGTCCCAGTAGTACGGGTTCTTCTCATAAACCGTGTTCTCTGTGTTGACATGGCTGACCATCTTCCAAGGGCCGGCCGCAATCATCGTCTTTTCCCAACCAGCACCACCGAATGACTTGTTCTTAATAATGCACATTCCGTAGCAAGCTGACGAAACGAAATACGGGAAGTTTCCGTTTGCTTGTAGCAAGTTGAATTGAACTGTGTTCGCATCAACCTTCACGACACCTTTTGCATCCAAAATGTTGTCGTAGTTACCCTTGCTTCGTGAAACACCTTTTGTGATTGTCTTGTCGAAAATTGAAGTATATGTGTAAACAACATCGTCAGCAGTGAGTGCTGATCCGTCATTGAACTTGACTCCCGAGCGAATCTTGAAGACCCACTGCTTGGCATCTGCGGATGATGTCCACGACTCAGCAATACGTGGCTCAAGTTTGCCGCTCGGCAACTGCCATGTAAGCCACTCGCCGACCATGCTGAGTACGAAGAGACTTCCACCAGAGGTTTCCCATGGTGCTGCGACATGCTCTTGCTTGCCCGTTGCAACTCTTAATGTTCCTGCTGCACCTGCACTAGAACCGCCGAACATTTGAGCAAATGGAATTGCTATACCAGTTGCTGCTGCTGCTTGAATAAAATGACGTCGCGACAAACCACTTGTCGAAACTTCAGTTGTTGTTTGTTCAATTGTTGACATTATGACCCCTCGTTAATGTTGGATATTTAAATGGCGTG
>CAMDEC010000076.1 GCA_945893395.1 Bifidobacterium breve | reverse complement strand
TTTAATATGGGCGCGCTGATGCCCAAACGTGGTCGGCTGATTGGCACGGTGCTGCGACCCAGGCCAGTTGATGAAAAAATTGCGGTGACGCAAAGATTCATAGCCGAGATGTTGCCGCTGTTTCTAGTTGGCAAGATGCGACCGGTGATCGATCGCCGATATGGCTTAGATCAGATCGCTGAAGCGCACCGCTTCATGGAGAGCAACGCCAATACTGGCAAAATTGTTATTGACGTTTGTTGATTGCGACATAGTCGCGCTGGTCGACGCCCGTATACCACTGGCGTGGGCGACTGATTTTTTGAGCATCGTCTTTGAGTAGTTCTTTGTAGTGACTGAGCCAGCCGACGGTGCGCGGAATCGCAAACAACACGGTGAACATGTCAATTGGAAAGCCCAAAGCCTGATAGATCAAGCCTGAATAGAAGTCGACATTTGGATAAAGCTTGCGCGAAACAAAGTAGTCGTCGCTGAGCGCAACTTCTTCGAGCTTTAACGCAATGTCAAGCATCGGATTTTTGCCGGTTACATCGAACACGTCGTAGGCGGCTTTTTTGATGATTGCGGCGCGCGGATCGTAATTTTTGTAGACACGGTGACCGAAACCTTGCAAGCGATTGTTGCCCGCTTTGACCGACTTGATGAACGACTCGACATTGTCGATGCTGCCAATTTCGCCGAGCATGTTGATCGCTGCTTCGTTGGCGCCACCGTGCAACGGTCCGTAGAGCGCCGAGGACGCAGCCGACATCGCGCTGAACGGGTCGGCATGCGACGATGCAACGACTCTCATCGCGGTTGTGCCGCAGTTTTGTTCGTGGTCGGCGTGCAGGATGAACAGAAGATCCATCGCCTTGGTCAGCCGTGGATCAACCGTATGGTCATCACCCAGTCTGAACATCATGTTCAAAAAGTTTTGTGGGTAGGTCATCGAGTTGTTTGGGGTGACAAACTGCAGTCCCATGCTGAACCGATAACACATCGCCGCGACTGTCGGCACTTTGGCAATAAGCCTTAGTACTTGTTTGTCGAGCGCACCAGGTTCGAAAATATCTTTTGACTCAGGATAAAAAGTGCCGAGCGCGGCGATTGCCGAGATGAACATGCCCATCGGGTGAGCGTCATAGTGGAAGCCGTCGACAAAACGCTTGCGCATGTTTTCGTGAATCATCGTGTGATGGGTTACGTCGTAACTCCATTTTTTTAATTGTTCGGCGTTTGGAAGTTCGCCGTTGAGCAGCAGGTAAGCGACCTCAAGGTACGTCGATTTTTCTGCGAGTTGTTCGATTGGGTAACCGCGATAGCGCAAAATTCCTGCTTCGCCGTCGATGTAGGTGATTGATGAAGCGCAAGCAGCAGTAGATAAAAACGCTGGGTCATACATTCGTAGATCTGGATCAAGTTCGCGGAGTGCGGTCGACGGGAAAACTCCGTCGCGAATCGGAATAGTAACTTTCTTACCAGTCCGGTCATCAATAATGGTGATTGTTTCAGCCACTGTGGTGCCCTTTATATGTTGTGGGAGCTTCCAGTCCCACGATCAGTGTAGTCGTCGGGCCTGTTATCGAGACCGCTATAGCGGCGTGTTGTCATGTTTGCGTGGCTGTAATTTTTCGCGTTTATCGCTGAGCATCGCGAATGCCGCAGCAATCTCGCGACGACTTTCGGCAGGGTCAATCACGCTGTCGACATAGCCGCGCTCGGCGGCGACGTAAGGATTCAACAGTCGCTTGACATAGTCGCGTTCGAATGCTTCGCGTTCTTCTGGGGTCGCTCGGCGTTGCAAGATCGCGGCCGCTTGACCGGCTCCCATTACGGCGAGTTCAGCGGTTGGCCACGCCAAACAAATATCGTTGCCCATCTCCTTTGAATCCATGACGATGTATGCACCGCCGTAACTCTTGCGCAAGATCATGCACACGCGGGGCACCGTTGCCCGGCCATAGGCGAAAACAAGTTGTGCACCGTGGCGAATCATGCCACGCCATTCGAGATCTTTGCCTGGATAAAAACCCGGGGTGTCGACGAGAGTCAAAATTGGAATATTGAACGCGTCGCAAAACGCCACGAACCGCGCGGCTTTCTGGGACGCCGGTATGTCGAGCGTGCCCGCCAAGTTCATCGGTTGGTTGGCGACAACACCGATACTTTGTGAGCCAATAGTGATTAAACCTGTGACAATGTTGGCTGCCCAACGCTCGCGCAATTCGAGCAGATAACCGTCATCAGCGATCGAGCGGATAACTGCTTTGACATCGTAGGCACCCGTGGCAGTTTCAGGAATGAGTGCGCCTGCTTCGGGTGTGAGGCGGTCAACTGAATCTGAAGTTGCAGCTGCGACCGAAATTTCGTTGACATTGTCGGGCAAAAACGAGAGCACATGTTCAACTTCGGCGAATGCAGTTTCGCGATCAGCGACAACGAGGTGAGCGACACCACTTTGTTTGGCGTGGATATCTGAGCCACCAAGTTCATCATTGCTGATTACGACACCTGTGAACTCGGCGACCATCGTCGGACCAGTGACAAATGCATAAGCCTCGCTGGTCATGATCACGATGTCGCTCAAGCCGATTAATAGCGCTGGTCCTGAAACTGCAGGGCCTGTAACCACTGTGAGAATCGGTACATAGCCCGAACACTTGGCGATGGCTTTGGCCGCCAGCCCCCAGCCGTGCAATGCGGCGACACCTTCAACGATGTCGGCGCCCGAACTGCCAATTGTCATAACCAGTGGCAATCCTTTTTCGCGCGCGGTATCGGCGGCATGGGCAATGACACCTGAGGCCTCTGCAGAAAGCGCGCCACGGCGCACTGTTTCGTCAACATCGACCCACACGACCCGACGTGAAATATTTTCAAGCCAACGAACTTCGGCAGCGGCAGCCCCTTTGACTGCGCGTTGAAGATGGACCGTCACGGCATTAAGACTAGTTACGACTTGCGATTGAGAGGGAATGCACCCCTGCCAATATGTACGCCCGGTTGTTTGTCGCCATATTCTGTGATCACTTCGCGAATAAGCAACGAGACGGCGGCTGTTGCTTTGCTTGGCAATGGACGCGCACGTTGCACGAGACCGACGACCCGGCGCGGAAGTTCAGGGATTTCAACACGCTTGAATTCGCCCTTGATCCAGCCTGGCGCGGCGGTTGCGGGCACGACGGCGGCCCCGAAACCCTCGAACGCCAATGATGTCAGCATTCGTACGCCGTCAATTTCGGCTTGTGGTGTTAGCACCAAGCGTTGCGAACCCGCTGCACGGTCAAGAATTTTGCGCAACGAGTTATTTTTTGGCGGCAGCAACAAAGGTCGCAATGAGAGTTCTTTGATCGTGATTTTTTCGAGATTTGACCACTCGTGATTTGCGTGCACAAGCAGCACTAAATCTTCGGCGAACAGCGGTGTTGTGATCAAATTGTCGTCTTCGATCGGAAGGTGGAGGATTGCGGCGTCAAGCGATCCATCTAAAAGTCGTGGAATTAAATTGAGCGTGCTGCCCTCGGCGATGGTGACACGAATTTTTGGAAACTGCGAAGCGAGTTGCGGAAGGAATTTTGGCATCAACCAGCGACCAGTTGTGCCGATGCAACCCAAGAGAGTTTCGCCTTCGACTTCCGAATCTTTCGAATGCACATCGGCGGCGATGTCTTGAATTTGGTTGAGCACGCGGCGCGCGCGTTCGACAACGATTTCGCCATCTTCGGTGAGGCGACCCGACGAACGGTCGACCAGCGATGTGGTCAGTTCTTTTTCGAGGCGCGAGATATGCGCCGAGACGTTGCTTTGTACGGTGGAAAGAGCCCGGGCAGCGCCAGAAAACGACCCGTGGTCGGCAATAGAAATGAGCACTTCAAGTTGGCGGAGTTCCATATCACTAAAAATGATAGGGGCTATCTCGCCGTTCGCCTTTACATATGGGTCGGAATAGGGCATAATTAGAGACATATCAGGTAAGACCTCCCCCAAGGCTTATCGAGAACGGCTAGAGCGCCTCCCCCAGGTGCTTTAGTTACAGGTTGAGAGGCCCCGCCGAAAGGTGGGGCCTTTCCCATTCTGAAGAGAAATTTTGGGGAGTATTTCTAAATTTTGCGCTTAAAAATTTTGAGTAGCAGGCGCAGGCCGGCGACTCCGACGAGCAGGCCGATGATGCGGGCGCCGATGCCGATATCCAGCAGCGCGAGCCACAAGCCAGACAAAGTTGCGAATACGCCAATGATTGCGCCGAGAATTTTTGTAACTGCACTCTTAGGTTTTTTTCGCCCAAGAAAAAACGCGACGACCCCCGCGCCGATGATCGACAGCATTATTAGCACGACTAGTCGAACGAGACTTTCCATTATTTTTTCGCTCGCTTGACTTTTTCGCGCACGACGTTGAGCGCACTGCCGGCTTTGAACCACTTGACTTGTTCGGGTGAGAAAGTGTGGTTGGCATAAAACTCGATTTCAATTTGGCCTTTTTTGTGAATGATGCAACGCACGGGTTGGTCGGGAACTGGTGGCATTTCACGAACGCTAATCGTGTCTTTCTCGTCAATCTTGTCGTAGTCATCAGGATTGACAAAAGTTAATGGCACGATGCCTTGCTTTTTCAGGTTCGTTTCGTGAATGCGGGCAAATGATCGGGCAAAAATTACGCAAGCACCTCGGTAGCGAGGCTCCATTGCGGCGTGTTCGCGCGAAGAACCTTCACCGTAGTTTTGATCGCCAATTGCACACCACTGCACCTGCATCTTTTTGTAGCTTTTGGCGACTTCAGGATACGGACGAACTTGGTAATCAGATCTGTCGAGACCTTCGCCGACTGCACCCGTGAACGCATTGACCGCGCCAGCAAACAAATTGCCCGAAATGTTTTCGAGGTGACCACGAAACTTGAGCCACGGTCCTGCAGCAGAAATGTGGTCAGTGGTGCACTTGCCTTTCGCTTTCATTAGCACTGGCATGAAAATAAAATCGTTGCCGTCCCACTTTTCAAAAGGTTCGAGCAGTTGCAGGCGATCGCTATTTGGATCAACGACGACTTCGATGTTTGACCCATCGGCGGGTGGCGCGACGAATGTGTCGGCACCAGCGTCGTAGCCATTTTTTGGTAAGACTTCGCCTAGCGGTGGAGCAAGCGAAACTTCAGAGCCATCTGGCGCAGTGATTGTGTCGGTAGTTGGATCAAAATCAAGACGACCGGCAAGTGCCAGTGCGATCACCGTGTCTGGACTCGTGACAAAACTCAAAGTATTTGCAGACCCATCATTTCGTTTTGGAAAGTTGCGATTAAACGAACTGACGATTGTGTTTGTTTTTTCGGTGATCTCTTTGGAGCGCTCCCATTGACCGATGCATGGGCCACAGGCATTGGCCAGCACGGTTGCACCGATGGCTTCGAGATCGGCGAGTAGACCGTCGCGCTCAATCGTGGCGCGAATTTGTTCAGAGCCCGGTGTGATCAACAATTCGGTTATGGCTTTCAGGCCTTTCGATGCGGCAAATCGTGCGACGAAAGCCGCGCGCGTGATGTCTTCGTATGAACTGTTGGTGCAACTGCCGATAAGCGCAGAAGAGATTTCGAGTGGCCATTTGTTTTCGGCAGCGGCCTTGGCGACGCCTGCACCAACGCGGTGGGCGAGATCTGGCGTGTGTGGACCATTGATCAATGGTTTAAGGGTTGAAAGATCAATTTCGATTGTCTTGTCGTAGAGTGCGCCGTCATCTGGTCGCAAGTGTTCGAAAACTTTGTCGGCTGCTGCGGCAATTTCGCTGCGGCTTGTGGCTTTGAGGTAATCAGACATTTGTCGGTCGTAGCCGAACACCGAACAAGTGGCACCGATTTCGGCGCCCATGTTGCAAATAGTTGCTTTGCCTGTTGCCGAAATTGTGTCGGCGCCTTCGCCGAAGTATTCGATTACGGCA
>CAMDEC010000075.1 GCA_945893395.1 Bifidobacterium breve | reverse complement strand
CATCGCAAACTCGTCAAGATTCGTTTTGCCGACGACTACCGCACCGGCTTGACGCAGTTTTGTCACTACTGTCGCGTCATATGGAGGTTTCCAACCTTGCAATATTTTTGAAGAGCATGTCGTTTCAATTCCGCGCGTGCACATGTTGTCTTTGAGCGCGATCGGTACACCAGCCAAGGCCCCAACTTTTTTGCCGGCCTTGATGTCGTCGTCGATTTTTGCCGCAGTTTCGCGCGCCTGATCTGCAGTCACCAAATTGAAGGCATGAATCTCGCTTTCGCGGGCTTTGATGCGACCAAGATGTTCTTCAAGCACGGCGGTTGCGGTGAACGAACCATTCGTTACGCCTGCAACGATCTCGACAAGTTTTTGCATCACCTAAACATCGAATCCGATTGTTGGTGGCACACGAAAGCGACCGCTCTCGGCTACGGGGGCCTGATCCAATACTTCTTGGCGATCCAGAGACTTCACCTCGACGTCTTCGCGCATCACATTTTTTAGTGGATACGGTTGCGTCATCGGCTCGACAGCCGAGAGATCAAGCGAATCGATATCACGAAAATGTTCGAGCATGCCGGCCAACTGCGAAGTCATTTTCTCTGCTTGGTCTGGCGAGAGGCTCAACCTCGCAAGTCGTGAAACTTTGACTACTGTTTCTTTCGAAATTTGCTCTGGCACGGCGCTAATTCTATTAGCCGAGCCACTCTAGACACACAAGAGATGGTAAATCGTCCCGCTTTCGGGTCGCATTGAGGGCAGATTCAAACCATCGACTTCAAGTTGTTTACCTGTGAGTTCGCCAACATCGTGACTTGCCGCGAAATTCGCGGCAAAAGTTGAAACACGATATTTACGATCTACGTCAAGGCCCGGCAATCGCAACACTCGCACATCGGCTTCGTGTTCTTTGGCCAACTGCGCGACCGAAATTATTGCTTCGGATCGATCAACTGCATAGACACCGTGGATGATCTGCGATGCACTTTCGCAATCAAATCGCACGACGTCGCCCGAGTGCAACAACTCACGATGCTTTTTGTGCCATGCAACGATCTGACTAATCGACTTCAATTCGCCGTCGCTACATTTGCCCAGATCAAGTTCGAGGCCCATGTGGCCAAACACGGCTGAAAGTCCACGAAAATCTAAAGAGTGAACTCGCCCAGTCGTGTGAGCTTTTTCTGCGCCAATATGTGAACCCATTACCTCATTCGGAATAAACATCGACGCCCCACGTTGAATTTTCTGACGTCGATATGGGTCGATACAGTCGCTCGTCCACACTCGATCTGTGCGGCGCAAGATTTCGTGGTCAATTCGTCCGCCACCAGATGCACAACTCTCAATTTCGATGTTCGGATGTGCCGCTCGTAGTTGATCAATCAGTTTGTACACAGCCAGAGTTTGTTCGTGCGTGCCGGCGGCGCCGCCGTGCAGTGTGGCTTGCACATGCGGCCGGTTCATATCCCATTTAATGAAAGTAATTCTGTTATCGCTTAGCAAACTGTCGAGTTTCGTAAATACATATTGATACGCGGGTTCATGCGCCAAGTTCAACACAAGTTGATTTCGTGATCGCACCGGCTCATAATCTGGCGAGACGAGAGCCCAATCTGAGTGAGCACGAAACAAATCGCTGTCCTCATTGACCATTTCAGGCTCAACCCAAATGCCGAAGTCCATTCCCAAGTTTTGAACATGAGAAATTAGCGACTCCAAACCATTCGGATATATCTCAGCCGAAACCCACCAGTCGCCCAGACTCGACTTGTCGTTTCTTCGTCCGCCGAACCAGCCGTCGTCCAGAACGAACCGTTCAACGCCGACACTCGCGGCCAGATCAGCGAGTTGTTTCAACTTTGCTTCATCATGATCGAAATAGACGGCTTCCCAAGTGTTCAACAACACCTTGCGCAGCGAAAAACTTTTTTGCTTGGGCGAATTTAGGCGAACATTGCGATGAAAGTTCCATGAGGCTGGTGTCAAGCCGCAAGACGAATAAGTTGCAACAACCTCTGGGGTCGAATATGAACCACCCGGTTCTAGGCAAATCTCGCCGGCCATCTGCAATTCGCCAAGTTGCAAATATTTGCGACCATCGACCAGCACCTCGGCCAACAACACATGATTGCCACTCCATGCGAGGTGGGCTCCCCAAACTTCGCCCGTCCACTCGTTTGCATCATGCTGCACGGCCCACACAATTGGTGGGTGCTCGTGTGATGTGCGTCCTGTGCGATTTTCTGCTGTCCAAGCACCGTGCGAAAAACTCTGGCGATGCATCGAAAATTCACGAGACCAACTGCCCGTCATCGTCACCAACTCTTCGGCGCTTTTTGGTAGCGGCAAAGTGATGCTGAGTGTGTCCAGCAAATATCGGTTCGTGCCATTGTTGGTCACTGTTGCTTTGATCGACAAAACTCCTGATTCGCAAAGCGCTATTTCACAACACAAACGCAATTCAGCAGCCGAATCGGTGCTGGTGACATTCAAACTGTGCGCCGACGCTGCAACTTTGGGTTGACTAAAGCGAGGTGCAAAATGTCGGCCACCTGGTCGATGTCCGGCAAGACCGGGGCGAGCGAAACATCCGTCGCCGTGTTGTGGCACGACTGCAATCGGTGCAGTCACATCGACTGACCCAGGTTGCTTAGGCGGATAAACCTGCGCCAAGAGCAATTCTTCGTCGACCGACTCGAGTTCTTGCCCCCAGTGAACGATCACCGGCACGCCGGCAGAAACATCGACAACGACACTCACGCCCGATCTTCGCAAATGAATCAAGTTCACTGTCATGGTCGCTAATTAACGGTTACTCGATATGAAAACAAATATTTTCCCGGCTGCAGTCGATACTTTTTGAGAACATCGGGGCCACAACTTGCAGTGCCCAACCCACGATGTGCGACATCCAGGTGCACAACTAATTCTTTTCGCGGCAGCAAATCGACTTGATTCTGAGCGGCGAATAAGTCGTGCGAAGAATAATTGGTCGCCGAAAAGTGCATCGCCGAGGGTTCTAGAACTTCAACTCGCACAATTTGACCCGAACTACTTGAAATCAATTCAAGCCACCGCGTATCGGTGCGCAAACCAAACTCTTGGGGCACCAAATATGGCGGTACGTCGGGCTTGGCTGTCCATTCACCGAGCATCGAACTGCTGTTTCGGTCCGGATAATTCTCGCCAGGGCCTCGCCCAAACCATCTAATCGAGTCAAAACCAACCGGCAGAGAAAATTGCACCCCGATTCGCGGCAGGTCGTCCAACGATTTCGGCACGACGACACGATGTTCAAAGATTATTGCGCGACCATCTTTGCTTAATGTGCGCACGACTTTGTGATCAACAAGATCTTCGGCACTCACTCGATCCAAACCAACCTGCTGCCAACGCCTAAGCGCTTGACCACCGGTGCCCTGCTTTTCGAACAACTCAGGCATCAACTTATAGCCATCATTGTCGACCGGTGCTCGCCAAACACACAAACTCACAGGCGAAACCAGCAACTTTTCAAACGCCGAAATTGATTTATTGTCCGCTACACCGCTGCGTGTCTCGACTTTGACCTTGGTGCGGGGCTTGCGTTGCAGTTCAATTTGATCCCACGCAACGCAGTGATGCTTCGGTGCAAACCACTTATCGCGTTTCAGGCGCCAATAAATATTTAGGTACACATCACTTTTTGCCGACGCCACAACTGGGCATGGCAGCGCAAACAGTTTTGTCGACTTTGCACCGACTTTCCATGTGGGCAATTTTCCATGCTTGGTCACTTTGCCGTCGACCAACAATTCAAAACTTGCAACATAATCTTCTGAACCAACAAACGATTGTCGGTTGGTCAGCAAGATTTTTTTACGACCATTGACTCGCCGAGCCTCAGCGGTTATCGGTCGATAGACCCAGGCGACCTCTTGCATCGCCGGGTGCGGCTCGCAATCTGACGAAACAAGTCCGTCGGCCACAAAATTTCTGTCGTTCGGTAGATCCCCAAAATCTCCACCTACCGCCAGACGCAATTTGTCTGCACCAACTCGCTGACGCAAGCCATGATCTTTGAACTCCCAAATGAAACCGCCCTGCAGACCCGGAGTCGTGCTGATCACCTGCCAGTAGTCGGCCAGCGATCCGTTCGAATTGCCCATCGCGTGGCTGTATTCGCACATTATTAATGGACGCGTACCAAGACCACTATCTCCATATTTTTTTATCGCGTCAATCGACGCATACATCGGGCAGACAATGTCGCTCGCACGCAAGCCACCGTCAACCCAATTCGAAGTTGAAATTCGATTCTTGTTTCCGTGAAAAATCGCGCCTTCGTAGTGCAGTGGTCGCGTGCTATCGGTGCGCCTGATCCATCCTGCGAGTGCGTCGTGATTGGCGCCGTACCCAGTTTCATTGCCGAGACTCCACATAATTGTCGAAGGATGATTTCGATCGCGCTGAACCATTCGTGCGCCACGCTCGACAAATGCCGAAAGATAACTGTCATCGTCGCAGATGCTCGTGTTGAATGCGTGACCCTCAATGTTGGCTTCGTCGACTACATACATGCCGAGTTCATCGCAGAGTTGATAAAAGGCACTGTTATTCGGATAATGCGAACAGCGAATCGCCGTGATGTTATGGCTACGCATCACGACTAAATCATGGCGCATATCCTCAATCGAAACCGTGCTGCCAGTATCAGGGTGGTGATCATGACGGTTGACGCCGAAAATCCAAATTGGCTGGCCGTTGACTAAAAGTTCACGATCTTTCACTTCAACTCGACGAAACCCAATTTTGGCGCGCACGGTTTCGATCACTTCGCCCAAGGCCGTGACCAATTCGGTTTCAACTTGATACAAGTTTGGTGCTTCGGCTGACCAAGCCGCACAGTTTTTAACTGTCCAGCTAAAACTCGTCTTGTGACCCACAAACAAATACGGTTGCGTAGCAACATGTGGCACAGTCTTTGACCGTGTCTGACCAACTAATTTTCCACTTGGTGAGAACAAACTCGTCCTTACTGAGAAGCCAGTTTGGATATCACCCAGAAATCTCACTTCTGTCGTCGTCGTCAGATTGCCGAGTTTTTTCTTGTTGTCAAAATCTGTCTCGCAAACAACGTCTGCAATGCAAACTTCACCACGTGATTCAATGTGAACGCTACGATGCAAACCAGCCATCCACCACTGGTCTTGATCTTCGATAAAGCTCATCGCGCTGTATCGCATCACGACGATTGCCAAAATATTTTCGCCCTTCACAAGAAATTTGCTGATGTCATATTCGCTGGGCAAACGACTATCGGTGCCGTAACCGACGAATTCGCCGTTGATGAATACCGCGTGCACACTCTCGGCGCCACCCACACTGAGCACGATTTGTGATTCACGCCAATCAGTTGGCACCGCAAGCCCGCGACGATAGACACCCGTGGCGATTCGCTCTGGCAACTCTGGTGGTGCGCCGCTGAACGGCATCTGAACATTCGTGTAGTGCGGAAAATCACCCGTATCTTGCATCGTCCAGTTTCCGGGTACGACCACTGTCTTGTCTCGTTGCAAATCTTTCAACACGACCGCATCGACATCATCTGGGTGTGAAAATAAATCAAACGACCATTCACCGTCAAGCGATTGTCGCTTTTCGCGCGTGATCGTCGAATGCATCGGCAAACGATTGATTTGATTTATTCGTGGGTCGACCCACGGGCGCAAGTTACCGATTGTTGGCAGCATCGCAAAAATCGCCCATGGCTCAAAAGATACACTGCTTAATCTGTGCGACAAGATCCGTGGCTGAACACATTGGTGCACATCGTCGAGTCGCGACAGAGTCGCCCAAATTTGCCAAGTGATAAGTGTCCGTTTTGCGTGGGGGGTCTAGAAGCACCGCAGCCATACAAAATAAAATCGTTGGTCAATCGTTGGCCCGCAATGTCGGACAATCGTTGCGAAGTCGTGCTCTACACGAGCGAGCACA
>CAMDEC010000074.1 GCA_945893395.1 Bifidobacterium breve | reverse complement strand
AATGGTCGACCCGCGCCCGAATGCAGAGGCACGCTCGATCCGCAAATGTCAAGGATGATGCGGGCGTTTTTTGTTGTCAAACTCAGCGGTGCATTTCCCGCCACAGTCGTCACGCCTACAACATCAGCAAACTTCGACGCAACGATTATTGCGAAAGCGTCATCATGCCCTGGATCACAATCCAACAAAACTTTCACTTTTGCTGATGTCACGACGATCGTCTCCAACAATTTTCGTAAAATACGTTGTTCATTACCCCAATGATGACACAATTAAAGCCATGACAAACAAAACACAAACTCTCGTGCTGGCTGACATTTGGCCGAAGCCACAAGAGCGAACACAAAGCATTGTGCGTAATGCAACTCTCGTAGTCGGCTTCGCTTTACTCACAGCGATCTGCGCACAAATTCGCATTCCACTGGGTTTCACCCCAGTGCCAGTCACGGGTCAAACTTTCGCTGTGCTACTTGCGGGCGCTGTTCTTGGCAAAAAACTTGGCGCACTGAGTCAACTCACTTATTGGCTCGCGGGCTTAACCGGTTTGCCGTTTTATTCGAACGCTACAGGTGGCTGGAGTGCCGGCACCGGCGCGACCATGGGTTACATGATTGGATTCATTTTGGCGGCCACCGCCATTGGCCATCTCGCCGAACTCAAGCACGACCGCAAATTCATCACATCACTTCCAGCAATGTTGCTTGGCTCAGCGATTATTTATATTTGTGGCGCAACTTGGCTTGCACATTCGCTGAACATTGCCGTGGCAACCGGCGACAAAAATGCGATCAGCCTTGGTGTCGCGCCATTCTTGATTGGCGATTTAATAAAAATGTTGCTTGCATCAACTTCGACTGCAACTATCTGGCGACTCGTTAAAGACTAGGCAAGTGGGTGGTGGCAGGCCACGAATTGGCCTGGCGCAACCTCTTGTAATTGCGGTTCTTGTTCTGCGCAAAGCGCAGTTGCCGCCGCACACCGAGTTCTGAATCGACAACCCGACGGTGGGTTCATCGGTGACGGTGGCTCGCCCTGCAACAATTCAGTCCGTGTTTGGCGCGTCGGGTCAGCAATCGGCACCGAGTTCAGCAACGCCCTCGTGTAGTGATGCGCTGGTTTGGTATACAAAGTTTCTGGCGGCGCAACTTCGCAAATCTTGCCAAGATACATCACTATCACGCGGTTGCTCACCGCCTTGACCACGGCCAAATCATGCGAGATGAAAATCATTGTCAGACCGAAGCGGTCTTTCATGTCTTGCAACAAGTTTAAAATCTGTGCCTGAATACTCACATCAAGCGCCGAAACCGGTTCGTCACAGATCAACATTCGCGGGTCGAGCGCGAGTGCCCGAGCAATGCTGATGCGCTGACACTGACCGCCCGAAAACTCATACGAGCGACGGTTCAAAACCAGATCTGGCTCAAGCCCAACATTGTTAAGCAGATTGTTAATCCGCTCGTCGCGCTCGGCTCTTGTGCCTCGACCCCAAATTTCAAGCGGTTCATCAATCAGCTGATGCACCGTCATTCGCGGGTCAAGTGAAGAAATTGGATCTTGAAAGATCATCTGCATCGAAGTTCGCGCCGAGCGAAGGTTTTCTTTTGGCAAAAGTGTCAAATCGGTGCCTTCAAAAACAACTTCGCCCGAGTTCGGTGGCGGCAACTGCAACACGGCGCGCGCCAAAGTCGTTTTGCCACAGCCAGACTCACCGACAATCGCCAAAGTTTCGCCCCTGATCACATCGAAACTCAGCCCCGAAACAGCCTTGACAATTTTGTCTTTGGCGACACGAAACTCGACCGTCAAATCGCGCACGGTCAACACCGCATCAACGGTGTTACGCAAGTGTGCTGTACCTGAACCGGCCATTACAAAGAAACACCAATCGGAAACCAGCATCGATAAACATGGCCATCTGGATCTTGCTTCAATTCTGGGTGCTCTTTGTGACACTTTTCTTGTACATATTTGCAGCGTGGCGCAAAACTGCAACCAGCACCGCGATCCGTCGGGTCGGGCAATCGCCCAGCAATCACCGCAAGACGTGTGCCCGACTTGTGGTCAATCTTTGGTATCGACTCGAGCAGCGCCTCTGTGTACGGCATTCGCATATCGGCAAAGAGTTTTGTTGTCGGCGCATATTCGACGATTTCACCTGCATACATAACCGCCACATAGTCGGTGTTGCCCGCTACGACACCCAAGTCGTGGGTAACTAAAACCATCGACATCTTCAGGTCTTCGCGCAATTCACGCAACAATTGCAAAATCTGCGCCTGCACCGTCACATCAAGTGCAGTTGTCGGCTCATCTGCAAAAAGAAGTTTTGGATTACATGCGATAGCGATTGCAATCATCACCCGCTGACGCATGCCACCTGACAACTGATATGGAAACGACTTCAAAACGGCTTCAGCATTTGGGATGCGCACCAACTCGAGCAATTCTTTGCTGCGTGCCAAAGCATCGGCTTTGCTCATACCGAGCCGCACTCGCAAACCCTCTGACAACTGCGAGCCGATTCTGCGCACCGGGTTCAAAGCAGTCATTGGATCTTGGAAGATCATCGCCATGCCTGAGCCAAAGAGATTGCGAACTTCTTCTTTGCTCATTGCAGTCAACTCGTGCCCGTCGAACACGACTGTGCCCGAGCGCTTTACATTGCTGCCCTGCAATAAACCCATCGCGGCGCGACACATCACGGTTTTTCCACTGCCAGATTCACCCACCACACCTACGCTCATGCCGGCAGGGATCTCGATATCGACACCACGCACTGCTTCAAGCGAGCCACGAGGAGTGTCGAAATTGATCGACATGTTTTTTACACTCAACAGCGAACTCATACCTTTGCCTCACGACTGTCGAGTTTTGAACGCACGACGTCGCCGAGATGGTTCGTCGAAATTACGGTAAGAGCCAAGAACACAATCGGCACATACAACACATGCGGGGCGTATTCAAGATCGTTACGGCCACGCGCAATCATGCCGCCCCAACTCGCACCATCAGGTATGCCCACGCCCAGAATTGAGAGCGATGCTTCGGCGATGATCACGACACCCACTGCCAAAAACGCAACAGCGATGAGCGCCGGCAAAACATTCGGCACGATGTGTCGAAGAATAATCTTTGAGTCTTTCATGCCCATACTGCGAGCAGCAGTCACAAATTCGCGGCTAGTCCACGACAAGGTTGCGCCCCGCGCGATGCGACCCAAAATCGGAATCAACACAATCGTCAGCGACATAACCAACACCATTACGCGTCGCCAAGTGGGCACTGCTTGGTTGATGTCAAGATTGGTCGCCAACACAGAAACAAGCGCCAGCGCCAAAACTAGATTCGGCACTGAAAGACCAACGTTAAAAACCGTCACCATGACTGTGTCGACTTTCCCGCGCAAATACGCTGAGAAAATTCCGAGCACGCTGCCGATGAATCCACCTAAGCCGACTGCAGCAATCGCAATAAAAATCGACATCCGCGTACCCGCCACAACCGACGACAACAAGTCATATCCGTTGCTATCTGTGCCAAACAGATGCCCAACAGAGAACAAACCGACTCCAAGATCGTCTTCAAAAACGAAGGCCCAAGGTTTGAGAGGCAACAACCAGCCAAACAACGAAAAGAACATCATCAGCCCTAACCAGCCAATTGCGAGCCACGTCGGTTTCGTAAATTTACGCATTGACCCTGCGATCACGCGTACGTGGATCAACAAAACCTGAAGCTACGTCAACAACCAAGTTAAAGAACACATAAAACAGGGCAATCACTGCGACGGATGATTGCAGCGCAATGTACTGGCGACCCGAAATCGCCGCAAATATCTCAAAGCCGACACCATATGTCGCAAAAATACTTTCGATGACAATTGCACCACCTATGAGGCCACCCATGCTGAGTGCCGCTGAGGTCATCAGCGTCATGCTTGATGGACGAAGAACATGGCGCCACAGAATTCGGCTATCGCTCAAGCCTTTTGATGCTGCCATCGTCACATAATCTTCACGCAAGGCAGCAATCATGTCTGCACGCAACAATCGCGTGTAGGTTGCGATTAATCCAACACTCAAACTAATTACGGGCATGATCATATGCTTGAGATGCTCCCAAATGCCATCAGAGATCGGCGCGTAGCCCAGTGTTGGCAGCCAGGCAAATTTCACGCCAAGAAAAATAACAAGTATTAATGCAATTGCGAAGCCGGGGACTGATTGCAGTGCAAATAACGAGTTGCTAATTATTTTGTCGGCGCGACGACCTGAGCGATAGGCCGAAAGCACACCCAACGGTATCGCTACAGCAAGAGCCAAGATTTGGGTATAGACCATCAACAACAACGATCTCGGCATTGCTTCTATTAGGTGGTCTGAAACTTCTTCTGTGCCACCCGAAAAGTAGATCTTACCGAAGTCGCCTTGCACAAAATCACCGAGCCACTGTAAGTAGTAGCCGATCGGTCCTTTATCAAAACCTAACTCTGCCCGCAAAAGGATGCGTTCTTCTTCACTAGCAACTGGCAACAAGATCGTCGCCAGGTCGACAGGTATCAATCGCAGCAATAACGAGACGCCAAAAGTAACGAGAAACAAAACGATTAGCAACTGCGCGACTCTCTGAAACCAGAAACTTATCTTTGACACCGGTTCCCCTCGTTTTTGATTTTCTCTGGTTATTGCTCAGAGCAGGCTAGACGAGAACTCACCAAGTCGGCAACTAAACAAAATGGGCGGTAGCGCTTGCGCACTACCGCCCATTTAAATTAACTATGAATTACTTGGTTGACCAAACACCTGTCCAGTCGATACCGAAGTTTGTGATCAACTTACGTGGGCCACCTGCAGCAAGACCCAGTTCGCCAACTCCACCGAGTTTGTTGTAGGTCAATTGATACTGAGTGAACTGAATGTTGGTCATGTGAGCTTCTTTTTGCAACTGTTCGGTCGCCTGCATGTACAGCTTCTTCGACTTCGCCTTGTTCGGCTCGGCGCGCGCTGCAAACAACAGGTTCTCGCTGACTTCATCTTTGAAGGCTGAAAGATTCAAGATGCTGTAGAAAATCTGCAGACCGGCCAATGCTGGTGAGAGCTTGGCTGCCCCACGGATGAAGTGCGTTGGGTTGCCACCTGATGTGTCACTGACGATGAACGGAACGATGAACGCAGTTCCTGATCCTTCCATCAACAACAATGGCAACATCTGAAACTGCATCGGGAATGCCTTTTGAATGGCTTCTGCCGTCGTTACTGACAACAGGTTGACCTTGATCCCGGCTGCTTCACACATCTCTTTCAGGAGTTGCGCGTTAGCAGTTGAGTCTGCTGAAGCACTGATGTAAGGCAAACTGAACTCCATGTCTTTGCCTGTTTCAGCCTTGTACGCCGCTACATACTCTTTTGATTTCTTCAAGTCGTAGCCTGCGTAACCCTTCGGGTTGTGCATGATGTTCGCTTTTCCGACGATCGAGTCTGGAACAGTGCCCAAACCCTTAACGCGAACCTTGTTCCATTTCACTCGGTCAAGTGCGTGTGAATAGGCAAGACGCGCGTTCTTACTGCTAAACGGTGCGATCTTGTGGTTTAGCCAATGCGACCCATACCACTCTTCCGCCGATCGAATAGTCGTCAATTTCTTGTTCTTTGCTAAATCAATCATTTGTTTAGCTTCGCCCGCAACTGAGAACATTGACGCTGCAAACGTTCCACTCTTCACACCGGCAACTCGTGGTTGCGCGTCTGGCAAGAATGTGAAAGTGATGCCGTCAAGATATGGCAACGCGCCACCCTTGGCGTCTTTGCGCCAATAGTTATCATTTTTCGCAACTACAAGTTCTGTCAACTTGTGCGAAACATACTTGAATGCACCAGTACCAATTGGCACTGTCGAGCAGTTCGGCCCGGTGATCTGCGCAATTGATCGGGCGAAGGCTCGACCTGATGCGTAAAGCGTTTCGAGGAAGGTTGCGTCTGCTTGATACAACTTGACGGTCACCGACATTGTGCC
>CAMDEC010000073.1 GCA_945893395.1 Bifidobacterium breve | reverse complement strand
TCATCTGTCAAAGATTCAAGCGCGCCAAGCAATCTTTGGTGCGCAGCCGCACAACCTGAGACATGCTCGTTTAGCGTGTTCGCAAATTTGCGCTGATCAGACTCAGACATCTATTACAAACTAGTTGCTACTCGCCCTTTGCGGAATAACAACTACTGTGCCATCAGCCTCGTGATGCACGCGGGCTGACACTCCATAAAACTCGGCGAGCGTCTCTGATCGCAGAACAGTTTGCGCATCGCCAGAAGCAACACACGAACCTTGGTGCATCAGCACAAGTCGATCTGCATACAAACCCGCCAGCGTCAAGTCATGCATCGCCGAGACAACTGTCAGACCTTGCTCGCGCCGCAAGCTATCAACCAACTCGAGTGCTTGCTGTTGGTGACCAATATCAAGCGCCGCTGTCGGCTCGTCAAGCAACAACACTGGTGCTTCCTGTGCCAACGCGCGAGCAATCACAATTCGTTGACGTTCGCCGCCCGAAAGCGTGCCGACCATGCGCTTTTTAAACTCTGTCAAGTCGAGTCGCATCAAAACTTTCTCAATCACTTGCTTGTCATGCATCGACTCAGAAGCGAAGTGTTTGATATACGGATTACGACCCAACAAAACATATTCATAAACCGTCATATCGCTTGGCATCAAGGGTGTCTGTGGCACATACGCAATATTTTGAGCCCGCCACTTCGCCGAAGTTGTCGGTATTTCTTGCTGATCGATCGCCACTGAACCTGAATATTCGACTAAACCTGCCGCTGCTCTCAACACAGACGATTTGCCGGCGCCGTTCGGGCCGATCAAACACAGCCACTCACCAGAATTCAAGATGTCATTGAAACCGTTGACCGCTATTACGCCGTCATACGCAATCGATAAGTCGCAAAAGCCAAGTGTGCTCATGCTTGATTCTTTCGCACTCGTAACAACAACAAAAAGAATGGCGCACCAAAAAATGCCGTCACGACACCAATTGGTGTTTCCGCTGGGTCAGCCAACACGCGACTCGGAATATCCGCAAGTACTAAAAAAATCGCGCCACACAAAATGCTCAGCGGCAACACGCGCCGATAACTCGAGCCCACAATCAGTCGCACAGTGTGCGGCACGATGATCCCAACAAAACCAATCAAGCCGCTCACCGCAACAGCCGCTGCCGTACCCAATGTGGCCGCCAAAACAACAGTTAAACGCACGCGCCGAATATTCACTCCAAGCGCTGTTGCTTCATCGTCACCAACTCGCAATACATCCAACAATCGGCGATGCATCAACAAAACGATGCAACTAAACACGACATACGGCAAAATCAATCGCACATCGCCCCAGGTCGCGCTCGACAAGCGACCCAAAATCCAGCTATAAACCTGACGTACAACATCATTATTGCGTTGCAATACGAAAGTTTGAATCGCCGTCGTCAACGAAGTCACGGCAATACCAGCCAAAACTAAAGTCGCACCCGAGCGCACCTTACTGAAACTATTTCCGATCATGTATGTTGCAAAAACGGCAACAAGCCCTCCCGCAAAGGCAGCCAAGGGCAGTGGGTCAATCAACCAATTCTCGGTCGCCGAACGACGCAATGCGAAAACTAACGTCGCACCCAATCCAGCGCCGGCGGCAACGCCCAACAAATATGGGTCAACCAACGGGTTACGAAACACGCCTTGGTAACTCGCTCCCGCGACTGAAAGCATCGCGCCAACAAGCACAGCCAACACGACTCGCGGCATGCGAATCTGCCAAACAATATTCCAATCGGTATCACTCACCCCGCTGTCAACCGTGATCAACGGCAAACGATTAACTAACTCAATCGGCACTCGCCACCATTGCGGTCCGGCCGGACCAATCATTGTTCCAACCAGAACCGCAACGATGAGCAGAGCGAAACTCACCAACGACAAATAAGCAACCCGTGTCCCTGCACGCGGCGCAAACCTGTCGTTGGCGCGTAACATTTTGACTTACTCACCTGCCGCAACTAATGCAAGAGCATCACTAATGCTCTTGACAAGTTCAACGACACGAGGCCCCCAACGCGACGCGATATCGTCATCAAGTTGCACAATATTTTTGTTCACGACGGCATCCATTTTTTGCCAACCTTCACGAACAGCAACTGTTTCTGGTGTCTGTGCGCAACACTTGGTGTCGGCAAGAAAGATCATCGTCGGGTTACTCGACACAATCACTTCGCTTGACAGTTGCGGATAATCGTTGCCCTCTTCGACACCATCCGCAATATTTTCAAGGCCGAATAGTTTAAAAATTTGACCAACAAAAGTATTTGAAGTCACCGTGTAATAAGTATTGTCTAGTTCATAGAAATATGAAATTGACTCACCCAATGCAGTGACTGACGCAGAAGACGCCGAAACAGCAGCATCAATATCTGCCTGAATCTGACTCGTCAACTGCACTGCGACATCTAAGTGCCCTGTCAGTGCACCGAGTTGTTCGATTTGCTCATAAGCCTGTTCGAGACTTGATGCGCCGTTACCGATGTAAACCGGAATATTGAGCGCATTCAACTGCTCGACAAGGTTGCCGGGGTCATACGAGATCACAACTAGATCGGGCTCGTAACCTGCAATCGACTCGACATTGGGCTCATACCCCGAGAGTTTCGTGCCGAGCGCAACTGCTTCAGCCGGAAAATTCGAATACTCATCTACTGCGACTACTTGATCGCCAGCACCGATTGCGTAAAGCATTTCGGTGTGTGTTGGCGATAGCGAAACGATTCGTATCGGTTGCGCTTCAAGGGTTATTCCACCTGCGGTCACCGGGTAGGCGACTTCGCTAACTGTCGTCTCAACAACAACAGTTGTTTCGGTTGTGCTATCGGTTTGCGTACATGCAGCAAACAAAGTTGCCGCACAAATAAAAAGACCGGCAAAGCCGGCCCGAGATAATATTTTCATTTTCATTTCCTCCTATCCCTCACGCGGGGACTTTTCAGGTTTGGTGCTAGACCTAGGCGACCGGACTCATCACAGATTTCGCAAAATAATGCGACTTCAGTGAATTACCGTTGCGGGACAGTGCCGGAGTTTCACCGGACTTCGCTGGGTTTTACACATTGCAACTATTGCTGCAACGCCACGACCCTAGCAGAATTATTCAGCCGTTGACGAAACCAGCGAGACGATTTATGCCCTCGCGCAAATCATCATCGCCGAGCGCAAACGAGAAACGCGCGTAACGCGGCAAGCCAAATGCTTCGCCAGGCACGAACGCGACCTTTGCACGATCCAAAATTACGTCAGCCAACTCAAGGGTGGTCGCCGACGTAACGCCACTCAAACCACGATTCAACAAACCAGAAAAATCTGGGAAACAATAAAACGCTCCCTGCGGTTGCATACAACTGACGCCAGGTATTTTGTTCAACATTTCGTGCATAAGCGAACCACGACGTGCAAAACTTTCGCGCATCATCGCCACTGCCGACAAGTCACCAGACACAGCAGCCAACGCCGCATACTGCGCCACATTCGAAACATTCGAAGTTGTATGACTCTGAAAATTAATCGCCGCCTTGATCACATCGGGTGGTCCGATCATCCAACCCACGCGCCAACCAGTCATTGCGTAAGTTTTTGCGACGCCGTTGACAATTACGCAGCGATCAGCAATCTCAGGCACAACTGTCGGCATCGATGTAAAAACATGCTCGCCATATGTCAAGTGTTCGTAAATCTCGTCAGTTACGACCCAAATGTCGTTTGCCGCAGCCCACTTGCCTATTGCAATTGTTTCGTCACGCGAATAAACCGCACCGCTCGGGTTATCAGGCGAAACAAACAACAACACTTTCGTCTTCGGTGTCTTGGCCCGCTCAAGTTGCTCGACTGTTACTTTAAATTCAGTTTCTTGCGTCGTATCAATCACGACCGGCACTCCGCCAGCAAGCGCAATCGCCTCTGGGTATGTCGTCCAATATGGTGCTGGACAAATCACTTCGTCACCTAGGTCGCACAACGCGGCAAACGCTACAAACACCGCATACTTGCCGCCAACGGTCACCAAAACTTGCGATGCCACACATTCAAAACCTGAATCGCGTTTCGTCTTCACAGCAATCGCCTCACGCAACTGCGGTAAACCTGCTGCCGGCGTATACCGATGTGCTTTCGGGTCTCGCGCAGCCCGCACTGCCGCTTCGACAATATATTCAGGTGTCGGAAAGTCGGGTTCGCCCGCACCAAATCCGATTACATGTTCACCTTTTGCCTGCAACGCCTTGGCTTTCGCGTCAACAGCCAGCGTTGCCGACTCGGCGATTGCCGCAAGTCGTTTTGAAACTCGAGATTTAGGTAGTGAATTCGCAACCACGGCTGCCATGCTTACACAGTGGAAGTAAATTGTCACGGCTATTTTCAAAACTCGCGATGAACGTTGAAGATGTGCTCGAAGCCGATTGGGACTCAGTGCCCAACTTGCGTGACCCCGTACTAGTAATCGCTCTTCGCGGATGGTTTGACGCCGCGGGCGCCGCAACTGCCGCGCTCGAGTGGTGTCTCGACGATCGCGCCGTAACAGTCGTCGCCAGCATCGACCCCGACCCCTTTTTCGACTTCACCCATGAGCGCCCAGAGGTCTATTTTGACGAAGACGACGAGCGCAAAATTCGTTGGCCCGAAAATGACATTGTTATTGCTCGCTTCCCCGAGGGCTCACGCGATCTAGTCGTTCTCTCGGGCGTCGAGCCGCACACAAACTGGAACATCTTCTCAGAGTGCGTTTTGCAGACCGCGAAAAATCTCAACTGCACAGTTGCCGTCACAGTCGGGGCAATCGCTGAGACCATCCCTCACACGCGAACGCCATCGGTGTTTGGCAGCACGACCAATGCGGCGCTCGCCCGTCGACTCAAACTCTCGCGACCCACCTATCAAGGCGTCACCGGCATCGTTGGCGTAATGCAAGAACGCTTCGAACGCGAACAACTAGCAGCAGTTTCATTGCGTGTCGGCGTGCCGCACTATTTGACTAATGCTCAGCACCCAAAATCGAGTGCCGCATTATTGCGACATTTAGAAATCGTGCTCGGTGTGCCGACACGCCATGCCGAACTTTACGAAGAAATTCAGCGCTGGGAAGAACTTCATGACGCTGCGGTCGAAGGCGACGCCCAAGTTTCAGAGCACCTCGCGCAATTAGAGGCTGACTATGACGCCCGCACCAAATTTGAAATTCCCACCGCCGATGACCTTGGCGCAGAATTCGAGAAATTTCTTCGCGAACAACCTGACGACGAATAGCGCCGGACTTCAGCCCATTCGTCCACTGATGTATTGCTCAGTGCGCGTATCACTTGGATTTGCGAAAATTTTCCGAGTCGAGTCATACTCGACAAGCACACCAGTTGGGCGCGTTGCATTTGCATCAGCTTCGGTATTAAAAAATGCCGTACGGTCGCTTACGCGAGCAGCCTGTTGCATATTGTGCGTAACAATCACGATCGGATACTCGGATTTGATCTCTGCCATCAAGTCTTCGATACGAGCAGTCGCGATTGGGTCAAGCGCCGAGCAAGGTTCGTCCATCAGCAAAACATCCGGATTAACCGCGAGTGCTCGGGCAATACACAATCTTTGCTGTTGACCACCCGAGAGAGAAAAAGCAGATTGCTTCAGACGATCCTTAACTTCCTCCCACAGCGCCGCGCGCTTGAGCGAACGCTCGACAATTTCATCGGTCTCGGCTTTGGTCGGCTTGCCGTTTACTCGCGGGCCAAATGCGACATTGTCATAAATTGATTTTGGAAACGGGTTCGGCTTCTGAAAAACCATGCCGATACGTCGTCGCACTTCTCCAGCGTTCGCCTCGGGACCATAAAGATCGATGCCCCTGTAAAAAACTTTGCCACCCACCTTTGCAGTTGGGATCAAATCATTCATGCGATTGAAGCACCGAATAATCGTCGACTTTCCACAACCAGACGGGCCAATCAACGCTGTGATCTCGCCTTTATGAATTGTCAGGTTTACGTCGCGAACGGCGAGAAACTCGCCGTAGTGCAC
>CAMDEC010000072.1 GCA_945893395.1 Bifidobacterium breve | reverse complement strand
TCACCAAATCGGCGCACCGATCTTGTGTCGTTTCCGATGCCAAAGCCACTGCCACAAATCATTCTCGGCGTGAATAGCATCGCCCTGGCACGCATTGCTGGCGCTCGCACGAACGGCGTGAACATTCGTGCCAGTCACGAACGTGCAGGAGAAATTTTGGCAGCGGCACAACTTGCGCACGCAAACTCGGGCATCGACAAACCGTTCACGGTTTCAGTTTGGGAGCATTACGACGAAGCCTTGTTGCGTGGCGACGACCCGCGACTAGATGTGTGGCGAAGTTGGGGTGTTGATCGGGCAATTTTGCTGATGTTCAAGTCGGTCGACTTCGCCGCGCTCAACCGTGCTGCAAAATTCTTGAACTAGTTCGAAATATATTTATAGGACGAAGTTGATTAGACGTTTTGGCACGATGACGATTTTGGCTGGGGTTGCTCCGGCGAGTGCGGCGATGACTTTGGCGTCGGCGAGGGCGAGGGCTCGCAGTTCATCGTCTGAGATGTCTGCAGGTGCGGCCAAGCGAGCGCGTAATTTGCCATTAATCTGCACCGGAATTTCGATTGTTTCACTGATTAGCAATTTCGGGTCGGCAACAGGAAACGTCGTATAAGTAATTGGCGTTTCAACGCCAAGTTTCTGCCACAACTCTTCGGCGATGTGCGGGCAGAGTGGCGACAGCATCTGCGTGAGCGGCACGGCAATCTCGCGGGGTGTCGAGCCAGTTGCATTTACATGCATAGTCAGGGCGTTGTTTAGTTCGATCAACTTTGAGATTGCTGTGTTGAAGCGCAGGTTCTCCATGTCTTGGTGCACGCCGTGAATGCAACGGTGCAAGGCACGACGCAATTCAAGTGGTGCTGGATCATTCGAGACATGTAATTTATTAGTTTCTTCGTCGACCAAGTTGCGCCAAGTGCGTTGCAAAAATCTCTGCATACCGACGACGTCGCGAGTATTCCACGGCCGACTGGCATCAAGCGGCCCGGTGCTCATTTCGTAAAGCCTGAAAGTGTCGGCACCGAATTCGTCGTACATTTCGTCTGGCGTGACGATATTTTTCAAACTTTTGCCCATCTTGCCGTATTCACGGGCAACAGATTCGCCTTCAAAGATGAAGTCGCCATTCTGTTCGACAACTTCGTTGGCCGGCACCGTTTGTCCGCGTGAGTCGCGATAGGCGAAGGCCTGGATGTATCCCTGATTGAAAAGTTTGTGAAACGGTTCTTCGCTTGAAACATGTCCGAGGTCGAACAAAACTTTGTGCCAGAAGCGCGAATACAGCAGATGCAACACGGCGTGTTCGACGCCACCGACATACAAGTCGACACCCCCGGTGTGGCCGGCAGTTTTTGGGCCCATCCAATAACGTTCGACTTCGGCGTCGACGAATTGCACGGTGTTCGTCGGGTCGAGATAGCGCAATTCATACCAACATGAGCCCGCCCATTGCGGCATCACGTTGACTTCGCGGCGATAAGTTTTTTTGCCGTCACCAAGATCAAGTTCGACACTCAGCCATTCGGTGACTCGGGCGAGTGGCGGCAACGGATCAGTCTTCTCATCATTTGGGTCGAGTGCTTGTGGTTTGAAGTCGGTTAGTTCGGGCAACTTGACAGGCAACAATTTGTCGGGCACGGCGTGCGGCATATCGTCTTGGTCGTAGACAATCGGAAAAGGCTCTCCCCAATAGCGCTGACGCGAGAACAACCAGTTGCGAAGTTTGTAGGTGATCGCCGACTCGCCGAAATCGTTCTTTTCGAGCCACGAGTTGATCAACGAGATTGCTTGACTCATTGAACGCTTGCCGTCTAGCGAGATATTTTTATTCGATGAGTTGATGTATCTTCCCTCGCCGACGTAGGCCGACGGCCAGGAAGCACAATCTGGGCTTGGCGCAATGTCGTGAATGGCGAACCACTCGCCGGGTGGCATCTGAATGGCGACAATCGGCAACTTATATGCACGCGCAAATTCAAAGTCGCGTTCGTCACCAGATGGCACCGCCATGATCGCACCCGTGCCGTAACCCATCAACACATAATCGGCAATCCAAATTGGAATTTGTTGGCCCGTAACTGGGTTGGTTGCAGTCGCGCCGGTATCGACGCCGGTTTTCTTGCGGTCGTCATTTTGTCGTTCGTTGTCGTTGAGTTTGCGCGCCGACTCGCGATATTTTTCAACAGCCGACTGTTGCGACTTTGTTGTCAGCGCATCGACCAACTGGTGTTCGGGTGACAACACCATGAAAGTTGCGCCAAAAAGCGTGTCGGGTCGGGTCGTGAACACTTCAATCTCGCCAGCTGCTGATGCAAATCTGACTCGAGCACCAGTGCTTCGACCGATCCAGTTGCGTTGCATAAGTTTTATCGACTCTGGCCAGTCAAGACGGTCGAGGTCGTCTAACAAACGGTCGGCATATGCCGTGATCCGCATCGTCCATTGACGCATGTTGCGTTTGAACACGGGATAATTGCCGATGTCGCTTCGACCCTCGGCGGTGACTTCTTCGTTGGCCAAAATTGTGCCGAGACCCGGGCACCAATTCACCGGGGCATTGGCGAGATAAACCAAGCGATAATCATCCAGAATCTTTCGTTGCTCGAGTTTTGAAAGATCCTTCCACTTTTTTGCGGACTGTGCAGTTGTCGGTTGTCGCATGCCTGATTCAAATTCTTTTTCAAGTTCAGTGATATTTCTTGCTTTTTTTAATCTGTCGTCGTACCACGAATTGAAAATCTGAAGAAAGATCCACTGCGTCCAGCGGTAGTAACTTTCATCGGTGGTGCTGATGCTTCGACGCTGATCGTGGGCCAAACCAAGACGCCGAAGTTGTCGGCGCATGTTGGCGATATTCGATTCGGTGTTGATTCGCGGATGAATGCCGGTGACTATCGCATGCTGTTCTGCCGGCAAACCAAACGAGTCGTAGCCGATTGCATGCAAAACATTTTTGCCCGTCATCCGCTTGAAGCGACCGAAGACATCGGTGGCGATGTAACCGAGTGGGTGGCCGACATGCAGACCAGAACCAGACGGATACGGAAACATGTCAAGAATGAAAAGTTTTTCGCGACCGGCGACAACGGCAGGGTCGGCAAGTGGGCCCGCCGTGTTTGGTGCCTCAAAGGTTCGGTCTTGTTCCCAGTGATCCTGCCACTTTTGCTCGATACCGGCAGCCAAAGAGGCGTTGTAACGGTAGGCGGGTATTGACCCTCCGCGACCCGTTTGAGGAGTGTCTGCAGTTGAGCCCATGACCTCCGTATCCTAAACGGCGTATGGCTAATCAGCGACGACGCCCGAAACCAGCGCGTACCGACACTCGTCGGCGTGTCGCACGAACCGCGCGGTTGAGCGAAACCTTGCGCGAAGTAATTGCCGACGAACTTGCGAAAATCGACGACGATCGCTTGGGATTCGTGACGATTACTTCTGTGGATGTCGACTCTGAAATGAATCGAGGCATCGTTTTTTACGACTCGATGCAAGGCAACGACGGTGACGAGCTGATTCTTGAAGCTCTCAATGATCATCGCAAGCGACTGCAGAGTGTGATCGCCGATCAAGTGCGAGCACGACGCACGCCCGTGCTGCAGTTTCGACCAGATGATGCGATTCGGGCTGCACAACGCATTGACGAGGTGCTGCGCCAAGACGAAATTCGGCGTCGAGAACTTTTTGGTGACAAGAAGTCTGAGAGTTAAACCGCGTGGCGAGGCGTAAGCCACCGACTAGGCACGGTCTCGCTATCGTCGACAAACCTGCCGGAATGACGAGCCACGATGTGGTCAACGTTTTGCGCAAGCAACTTGGCGAGCGTCGCATCGGTCATACCGGCACGCTCGACCCTGATGCGACTGGCGTGTTGCTGATTGGTGTCGGTTATGTCACGCGGTTGCTGACATTTCTTACTGGTCTCGACAAAACGTATTCGGGTCAAATTGTTTTGGGCTCTGCGACTTCGACGCTTGACTCGTCTGGCATAGTGACCGCAACACACGATATGTCGTCAATAACGCTAGAAGAGGCGCAGCGGGTAGTCGCCGAAAATTTTGTCGGCGAAATTAAACAAGTGCCGCCGATGGTCTCGGCGCTGAAAATTGACGGTGTTCGCCTGCATACGCTGGCGCGTCAAGGCATCGAAGTCGAGCGCGCCGCACGCGATTTAACTATTCATAGTTTTAAAGTTCTCGCTATGCCCGAGCCTGGGGTGGTTGATGTCGAAGTGCACTGCAGTTCGGGCACCTATATAAGGTCACTGGCCGATGACCTGGGTCGTGCACTTGGTGGTTCGGCACACTTGCGAAATCTGCGCCGCATTGCGGTCGGTGGCTTCACCCAAAGCGAATGTTCTCGGCTTGAAGATGCCGTCGTGCATCCGCCATTTACCGCCGTGCGCACGATGAGTCGGATCGTTGCCGACGAGCAAATGCAGACGATGATCAAACACGGGCGCGAACTCGAGAGGTTTGCTTCGCCACCACCGTGGGTGTTGGTTGATGCGAGCAACGCGGTGCTCGCCGTTTACGAACCAAGTGCATCGGGTCGTGCCAAGCCAAGCGTCGTAATGGCCAACGCAGTATCGTGATTTCAATGCTTATTATCAATGACACGAGTTTTGACTTCGGTCGGAATGCGCCTCGAAAACGCAGTGTCGTGACGATCGGTGCCTACGACGGTGTGCATCGCGGTCATCAGACTGTAATCGACCAGGTTCGTCAACAAGCCGAGATTCTCGACGCGAGCAGTGTTGTAGTGACATTTGATCGTCACCCCGCGAGCGTTGTGCGACCGGAGTCGGCGCCACTTTTGTTGACGGACATTGATCAGAAACTTGAACTACTCGCAGCCACTGGTCTTGACGCAACATGTATCGTCAAGTTCGACGAGACTTCAAGCCGCGAAACCCCGACTGACTTTGTCAAGCGGGTGCTTGTCGACGGATTATCTGCCAAGCGGGTGATCATCGGCGAAGACTTTCACTTCGGCTATAAACGCGGCGGCAATGTTGCCCTGCTTCGTGAACTCGGGCCCAAGTTTGATTTTGATGTCGTACCAATTGAGTTGATCAGCCGTGGCGACGGTGTGGATGAGCCAGTTAGTAGCACGGCGATTCGACGCGCATTGGCAGGCGGCCAGGTTGAACTCGCTACGCAGTTGTTGGGTCGCCATTTTGAAGTGCGGGGCAAAGTCGTGCAAGGCGACGAACGGGGCAAGCAAATTGGTTTTCCGACCGCAAACATCGAGGTGCCGAGTCAAATCTGCCGACCCGCTGACGGCGTTTACGCGGGTGTGTTGACACGAGCAGACGGCGCCAGGCATGTTTGTGCCATCAACTTGGGTCGGCGTCCGACTTTTTATGAGCACGCCGATCATTCGTTGCTTGAAGCCCACTTGCTTGACTTTGACGGTGACCTTTACGGTGAGATAGTCAAAGTTTCATTCTCACATTTCTTGCGTGGCGAGCGAAAATTCGAAAACATCGACGCGCTAAAAGCACAACTCAAACACGACATCGAACAAACTCGCGCCGTTTGCGGCGCTTAGACAAGACTCATTTCATACAGCGTCGAGCGCTGACGCAAAGTGCGACCGAGTGGCGTGGTGATGGCACTAAACGATGCTTCATTCATTTCTTGACCGTGGCTGGCGCCGGCCGCACGTGAAATATTTTCGTTCATTAGTGTGCCACCCAGGTCGTTGCAACCTGCTTGCAGCAACTGGGTCGCGCCGGCATGACCGATTTTTGTCCACGAGACTTGAATGTTGTCGATCAGACCGTGATAGGCGATTCGGGCGATGGCGTGCATCAGAATGGTTTCTCTAAATGTCGGGCCACGCCGAGATTTGTGCTGCAGATAAATCGGTGACGCCATGTGCACGAATGGCAAGCCGACAAATTCGGTGAATCCACCTGTTTCTTTTTGCAGATTGCGGGTACGCACGATGTGCTTGGCCCAACTCTGCGGGTGCTCAACAGAGCCAAACATGATCGTGATATTTGAACGCAATCCTGCTTTGTGCGCCACACGATGACACTCCAGCCATTCTTCGGTGTTGATTTTGTCTGGGCAAATTATTGCGCG
>CAMDEC010000071.1 GCA_945893395.1 Bifidobacterium breve | reverse complement strand
GCTTTGCGCAAGTTTGCATGCATTAACTCGGCACCAGTTAAATCGACATTTGATAAATCGGCGCCACTCAAGTCGGCGTTTGGCAAGTGCGCGCCAGGCCCAATTTCTAAGCCGTTCACTTGCATAGCCACAAGATACTGCGATCCCATAGATAGCTGTTAATGCACCGAGTAATCGATTTGGAGCGCTGTTTATTTCTTAGAAAGCGAAGCGCGTGCTGCGACTGGATCAACAGTGAAACCTGGTGTGTCCCGACAAAATTCAATCATGATGCCGTTTGGATCAAGGTAATAGTGCGAGTGACACCATCCGTGGTCGACATCCATAAATGGTTTGATGCCGGCGGCTTCTAACGAGGCGCGCGCTTGTTCTTGGGTTTGTTTGTCGGCAGTGAAAGCGATGTGATTGACCCAAACAGGCAAGCCGTTGCCGGTTGACACATCGGAGCGCCAATCTGGTTTTTCGCCCATGTTGTGCAGATCAAAAAAAGCGATGCACGTACCGTCACCAAGGTCAAAAAATAGGTGGCGAAAATTCGAATCAGAATCTGGAATCTGCGTCACCTCGGTATGCACTAGAGGAAATCCAAGAATGTCCTCGTAAAAATGCCGGGTCGCTTCGGCATCGCGACAGGCGTAAGCAACATGGTGGACACCGCTTTTAAGTTTCATTGCACCTTCAGTTTCATTCGTGGGCCTTCTGGTCCGTCTATTTCGACAATCGGATCGTCTCGATCGTCAAATTCTGTGCGTAATGCACGGCTCATAACCGCATGCATATCGTACATCGCGACAATATAAGTGAACTCAAGAATTTCTTCGTCGCTCAAGTGAGATTTGAGCGCAGCGAAAACACCATCACTGACTCTGCCACCGTCATAGACAAGCGCATCGGTATAGGCGAGAATTGCTCGTTCAACGGGTGAGAAACATTCGGCAGTTTGCCAACTGGCAATTGCTTGGATTTTTTCTTCTTCGATGCCTGCTGATCGACAAGACTTGCAGTGTTGCGAATAGACAAATTGGCTTGCGCGCGCCCAACCAACCCGAGTTTGTCCGAGTTCGCGAAGTTGCTCGTTGATTTTGCGCGCCGGATTTCGATACAGCGCGAACCCACGAATTGCATGCTCGAAAACTTCTGGCACCAGTGCGAATACAGTCCACCAATCGCCGGGCGTGCCGGTTGCCGTACCAGGGGATGAAACAGGATCACGGTCGCCAAACAGCAGGTCATAAACGGGTAACACCGATTTGTCTGCTTGCTCGCGCGGCACTTGTCTGAGTCGTGGCATATTTCCCCCTGCGCAATTTCTAGCACTAGTCGTGATCGTGTGACGATCGGAACCAATGCACCCAGTCAGGTTGGGGCACTGGTCGTCTGTCGCCTGTACTCAAGAGTTAGTGATTAGTCGTCCACAAGTTTGGCGTTAGATTTAGCCGTGATGTATCACGTCCATCGGGCAGGCGACAAGAAATTTGAGTACACCGAGTTGCATCAAGGTGATGGCCAAATTTCGGTACAGCGCTACTTCGAAAAACTGCACGACTGGAACTGCGATATAGATATTTGGGAGTTGGCCCCAGGCGTCACCGAAGGCGCACACACACACGACGAGTCTGACCCCGAATATGGGTTGATGGATGAGATCTATGTCGTGCTGGATGGCCGAGCAGAGATGACCGTTGATGGTGTAGTCGAAAAATTGTCGAAGGGTGACGCGATTTTGTGTCGAGCAGGGTCAGAACACAATCTGAAAAATGTGAGTACAGAAAACTTGCGAGTGTTATTTATCAGTGACCCAGAAATTAATCAGTGATCGTTCGGCGCGGAGTCCAGACGATGTAGTTCCAGATCCAGTCGGCAAAGATACTTGTTCGGTTGCGACCGCCTGAGAGATATGCGAGATGCAATGCAAGCCACGTCAGCCAGGCGAGTGAGCCTTGAAACCGCAACCACGAATTCATCTCTACGACTGCTTTTCGCCGACCGATCGTCGCCATCTGGCCCTTGTCGCGATATTTGAAAACCTCGAGAGATTTACTTGATTCGCGTCGCCTTATCTGGCGCGCGACGTGCTTGCCCTGTTGAATTGCAACTGGTGCAATCATCGGAAGTGGACGCCCTTCGCTATCTGGGTAACTGGCGGCGTCACCGATTACCCAAATTGAATCGCTGAGTTGCAAGTTTGAATTGACTTTAATTCGATTGCCGCGATCTGTCTCACCCAGAAACTTCCAGTGCGGTGGTGCAACGACGCCTGCTGCCCAAATTTTGGTGCCGGCAATAATTTCTTTGCCATCTTTGAGCCGCAGTGATCGGCTCGTTGCCTCGGTAACAGCGGCGTCAACATGTACTTGAACGCCCATCTGGGTCAATTTTTTTTGCGTGTACTTGCTCGATTTTGGATGAAAGCTCGGCAATAATCGTGGGCCCGCCTCAAGAAGTGTCACAGTTGCTTTTGGTGCGATGTGCTCGAACTCGCGTTGAATTTCTCGTTGAAGTTCGCTGACTGCACCGGCGAGTTCAACTCCGGTTGGCCCGCCACCAACGATGACAACATTCAGGCGCTCGAGAGGCAACAACCCGTCTTCAACATCTTCATAGGTGCGCAGCAACGAGCGACGGATCTCGCGAGCATCGCTTACTGACTTCATCTGCAAACAGTTCTCCGCAACGCCTGGAATTCCGTATGTCGTGCCCTCCGAGCCAACCGCAAGAACCAAATCGTCGTAAGAAACTGTCTTACCGTTTGACATCGTAAGTATTTTTGCTGTTGTATCAACGTTTGAAACTTCACCACGAACGAACTGCACTTCGCGATAGGCGGTGCGAATTGGAAATGCAATGTCATCTTCGGGAAGTGATGCCGTGGCTACTTGATAGAGAAGCGGGGAAAATAATTGATATGGATTACGGTCGATCAAGGTGACACGACAGGACCTTGATTTACGCAATTTCTTGGCACAGGCCAAGCCACCAAAGCCGGCGCCGACAACGACAGCATGTTTTTGGGTTGATTGTTCGCCGAATTCAATCAACATGACTTCAATAGTATGACATTAAGTCGTGGGCATAGGACCCAAACACTTACAAACATTGGCGCGCTTGGAGGGACTTGAACCCCCAACCCTTTGATCCGAAGACAAGTTTCGTGCGTATCACTGTGTCTGTTAACTCTTTATAGTTAGTTGCTGTAGGGGTTTTGGTGGCGCACAGTTATCTGCAGTATTACTAAGTCTTTATGTTCTGTGACCCCGTTGTGACCTTTTGGGAGTGCGGTTTATGTAGGGTCGGGATATGAAACAGTTCGTGGCTTTGTTGATTGCGTTGGCATTCATTGTGTCGGTGGTGGGTTCAACTATCGCCATTATTTTGGACTTTGTGAAGTAGCCATCGCCGTTTAGCGCTGACCAGCGCCTTTGGGGCACAATAGATCTATAACAAAATCGAAAAAAGTAGTCGTTGCATTATTTTTGATAGTTGCAACACAGGCAATGGCGGTTAATTCTTACGCCAAAACTGATCCAAACAAGTTTAAAAACTGCACAGAATTAAAAAAGGTTTATCCCAAAGGGGTTGCCAAAGACGCTAAATCTGCTCAACAGTCAGGTGCAACTTTAAACCGGAAGGTTTATTTAGCAAACAAGGGTTCTGATAGAGACAAAGACGGTGCTGCCTGCGAAAGTCAAACACCGATTAGCACCGACCAGGGCTATGGCTATTGAGGACACACCCCCAACTGAAAACTAGTTTTGCTGACGCTCAGCGCTCGACCTGGGCACGGGGGTGTGACTATATTTATCCCAATGGAACATCGAGTAAAAATCACCTATTGCACCTCTTGAGACTTCTCTAGCCACGCCGTGAGCGCGGTTTCTGAAATCTTGCATGATTATCAACACGTCATATCTGAACTGTCGGTCATCACAAGTCATGGAGGAACCTTTGATGTTGAAGTTGATGGAACTTTGATTTATTCGAAGGCTGTAACTGGTCGTCACGCGAATCCCGGCGAAGTACTTGCACTATTTCGTGACTTTGTCGGTGCAGAAACTCAGGTGTACGAGCGTTGATAGTTTTGCTGACGCAATGGCCCACGTCATGTATGGAACATAAGCTTCGTTGATCTATTTACCGTATGTTCGTGCGTTTAACTTCTCGTAGGCGTCGGTCGGCTCGGCGTTTCAAACGCTTATGAATATAGGCATCTGCGGCAGCTTTATTAGTGGCTGTCTTACTATGAAGATAACTTTTCATATCCGTATTTTAATCTTCACCCGTGTATTTCACCCGCTAACTCACCGAGTCATCAAAGGTTAATTACACTTATCTGATGACGCACCTCACCAAGACAAGCCTGATCCCTCAACTTTTACTGATATCACTACTGCTTACAAGTTGCAGTACCCCATCACCTTTTGAGTCCTTAGCTGCTGGTGATTGCAGTGACACACAGCAGGTGGCGGTTGAAAAACACATAACTGGGCAGATCAATGCGATCGCCGCCGAAGATTGGCCCAAGGCGTATACCTACGCAGCAAAATCTTTTCAGAACTCGATCAGACTAGAGCAATTCACCGCAATAATCGCAGACCAGTATCAGATGTTAATTGACAACCAAGATTTTACCTTTACAAATTGTGAAATTACTTCATCAGGTGTTAGCCAAGAGGTTGAGGTAGTTGATCCACGAGGTAATTACCTTTTGTTATATCGGCTAGAGGTTGATCAATTGCAGTTAGGAGTGGTGGCAGCTTCGGTAATTGAGGCGAGTGAGGCTGTAAATACCTAGCCAGGGATCGATTGAGTGTTTTGCAAATTCTGTCAAGTCAATCCGAATATTTTTTGTGTTGCCCCCTCGTTGCCCCCCTCGGAGTTTTTGAAGAGAACAATTTCGAGCAAACACGTACAAACATTGGCGCGCTCGGAGGGACTTGAACCCCCAACCCTTTGATCCGAAGTCAAATGCTCTATCCGTTGAGCTACGAGCGCTGGCAGTGCTAATGATAACTGCCTACACGCACTGCTTGTTTCGAAATCACGGCAATGTGAATCAGCCGTCACTTAGGGGCTAATTTTTAGTGCTGGGGGTTTGCGTGAAAAACGAGTTCAAGGGCAAGATCGGTCGGACATTTGACGACTCAACACCTTGGTGGCCACCATTAACGACCCCGCCCGAAGGCTCGCCGAATGTTCTCGTCGTGTTGCTTGACGATGTCGGTTACGCACAATTTGGTTGTTATGGCTCTGATATCGCCACGCCAACTTTCGACAAACTCGCGAGCAATGGGTTGCGCTACAGCAACTATCACACGACTGCACTGTGTTCGCCAACGCGCGCGGCGCTGCTGACGGGGCGCAACCCGCACAGCGTCGGAATGGGTCGCGTCGCCGACATTGTTTCTGGGTTTCCTGGTTACAACTCGATCATGCCGGCGAGCGCGGGAATGATTTCTGAAATTTTGGTGCGCAACGGTTATGCGACATATCTGCTCGGCAAGTGGCATCTCTCACCACAAGGCGAAAACCAAATGGGATCAACCCGCGAGCGATGGCCACTTGGTCGCGGCTTCGAGCGCTTTTATGGTTTTCTTGGTGGCGAGACCGATCAATATCACCCAGATTTGGTTTACGACAATCACCAAGTTGACCCGCCGCGCACGCCAGAGCAGGGATACCACATCACCGAAGACATGGCCGACAAAGCCGAACTGTTTATCAACGACTTGCGTGCGGCACACCCAAAGAAACCTTTCTTCATGTGGTTTGCGCCTGGTGCGTGTCATGCGCCGCATCAGGCGCCGAAAAGTTTTATCGACGCTTACCGCGGCAAATTTGATAAAGGATGGGATGTTTGGCGCGATGAGGTTTTCGCGCGACAGAAAAAGTCAGGTTTATTGCCGAGCGACACAGTTTTGAGTGAGCGTCCACATTGGGTGCCAGAGTGGGCGAGTCTGAGCGCCAACGAAAAGAAACTTTATGCGCGAATGATGGAAGTGTACGCAGGTTTCTTGACGCACACCGATGCACAAGTTGGCAGAGTGATTAAACACATCGAGTCGATGGGAGAACTTGGCAACACGATTGTGCTCGTAATGAGCGACAATGGTGCAAGTTCTGAAGGTGGACCGAAAGGTTCGTTCAACGAAATGTTTTACTTCAATTTCATGCCTGAAAATCTTGAAGAAAACATCAAACGAATTGATTTGCTCGGCACACCAGATGCGCACAATCACTATCCATGGGGTTGGGCGTGGGCGGGCAACACACCGTTCAAGCGATGGAAGCGTGAAACTCACGAGGGTGGCGTGACCGACCCGTTGATCGTGCACTGGCCGAAGAAACTTGC
>CAMDEC010000070.1 GCA_945893395.1 Bifidobacterium breve | reverse complement strand
GTCCAGTGCGTCGCCACACCGATCACGCCAGTTGCACCAATCGCCATCAGCGGCAAAGTCAGACCATCGTCGCCACTCAGCAATTCAAAACTTTTTGGTACTTGGGTCATCAACATCGCCGTCTCGGCTGGGTTGCCACTGGCGTCTTTGAGTGCTGCCATATTTTTTACTTCATTGGCCAATTTCGCGAGTGTTGCAGTCGAAATTTTTCGACCAGTGCGAACCGGAATGTCGTACACGACGACTGGCAACGTTGTCGCCGCACAAACTGCTTTCATATGCGCAAGAATGCCAGCCTGAGATGGTCGGTTGTAATACGGACCAACGGCCAAGATGCCGGCGATGCCCAGTTTCGAAGCCTGTTGGGTCAAATTAACCGAATGCTTCGTGTCATTGGTGACCGTGCCAGCAATAACCGGAATCGTCACCGCCTCGACAGTTGCCGCAAACAACGCAAGTTTTTCGTCGTCTGTCAGCGTCGATGCCTCACCTGTTGTGCCACCGACTACCAGCCCGTCGTTGCCATTGTCTTGCAGCCATTTCGCCAGACGACGCACGCCGTCAAGGTTTAGCTCACCGTTCTTGTCGAACGGAGTAACCATCGCAGTGAGAACCTGACCGAATCTTGGCATGGCTAGATAGTAGTCACTGGCTCTCGCCTGCGACTAACGAGTTTTATATCGCTAGTGGCGAATTTCGACTTCTTTGCCAATCTCGAACTTGAGATATTCGTCGTCTGTGTTTTCCCAGTCTTCAAATTGAATTACACCCATCTCTTCGAAGCGACGACGCAGCCACTTATCGTTGCGGTCAAGCAGACCTAGTTTTTTGCAATTCGGCACGATCTTGGCAAACAACATTTGCTGGAAGATTTTGCGCGTCGGATCATTGACCAACAACGGAATCAGAGTCTTCGGGTCGACACCCATGTGTTGCCAAACTTCTTGCTGCAAGAAGCGATCACGCATACGAATGCTGGCTTCGTAAGCGAACTCTTGGCGATCCATGATCTCTTTGTCGCCCATGCCGTCATAAACCTCTTTGAGGCTGAGCACACCGAAAGCCACATGGCGGGCTTCGTCGCTCATGACATAGCGCAGCAACTTCTTCAACAGCGGTTCGCTGGTCAACTGATGCAAGTAGCCGAAGGCTGCGAGCGCCAGACCTTCAACCATGATCTGCATTCCCAGATATGTGAAGTCCCAGCGTGAGTCTTTGACAATGTCATCGAGCAACAGGCTTAGATGCGGATTGATCGGGTAACCGCCATCAAGTTTTTCGTCAAGATAACGAGCAAATACTTCGACGTGACGAGCCTCGTCCACGACCTGGGTGCTGGCATAAAGTTTTGCGTCGTACCACGGCACAGTCTCGACGATCTTGGCCGTGCAAATAAGCGCCCCCTGCTCACCATGCAGAAACTGCGAGAGGCTCCACTTGCGACTGTGAATGCCGAACTCGAGCCATTCTTTGTCGGTCCATTTTGCGAGTTTCGTATCTGCATACAAGTCTGCATTCATCCCCCGACCGATTGCCTCCTGGTCAGCGGTGATGGTTTTTTCGATGTCAACTTCGGTATTCCAATCCAAGTCAAACGTGGCGTTCCATTGACTCGTCTTGGCTTTTTCATAAAGCTTGCGCAAAGGCTGACGAGTCAGTGAGTAATCCCAAGTGAAAACTGAATCGGCGTTGTTCTTGACGACATGTTCGATCTCATTTGCCGGCGTGAGCGGAATGCTCAAAATCGCTTCAATGTTGTTGATCTCGTCACGACCGATGATTTCTTGATTTTGCTTTTCTGTGATTGACATATTTATTGCTCCTGTTTGTGTGGTTTTACTTTGTTAATTGGTGAATGTTGATGTGCGCATTTAAAAACTTGGCGGTACTCGCCTCATTCGTGAAGTCAAAGCGATCTGACGGCGTCAAGAAATAAGAAATTACAAGACGAGCCAAAACTTCGACCAATGCATCGGCTTCGCGCTTCGGCAAAAAGTCTGCGACAAGTGGCGCCAAATATGAAGCGGCGACACGCACGATTCGCGACAAGCCGTCGATCGTGAACTGCATCAGAGTCGTACCTGGCTCAGTGGCCAGCATCATCGCCAAGTGTTGGTCGTTGCGCAACTCGGTCGTTGCTGAGACTATGCATCGCACGAGCAAATCTTCGAGCGACTTTGCGCCTTCGGCACGAGCTAACAGCGTGGTAAAAAACTCATCTAGCGAGCGCACATGAAGCGCTTCAAGCAAAACTTCCTTGCCGCCCGGAAACATGCGATAAACGGTTGCACGCGAAACATTTGACAGGTCGCAAACATCGGCGACGGTAAAGCGCGAAACTCCCCACTTTTCGATGGCTAATTTCGTGGCGTCCAGCACACGCGTTTCAATCTCAGTGAACGACGCTGGGTTTGCGGTAGCCGAGATAGTCATGGTGAGACAATAAGACTATAACTGTCTCATTGTCAAGTAATGCTAGTTTTGGACCTAATTAACCGACGTTCTCTAGAAAGGAACCCCATATTATGACTACCAAATCACGCTTCACGCGTTTGGCGATAATCCTCGGCAGCACGGCAGCACTCGGTCTTGCGAGTTGCGGCAGTGACGATTCGAGTTCAGCCTGTCCGACAATCGAGTCCGGCAAATTGACGATTGCAACTGGCACCCCGGCTTTCGAGCCATGGGTTGTCGGTGATGCACCGGAGTCTGGCGAAGGTTTTGAAGCCGCTGTTGCATATGCAGTTGCCGGCGAACTGGGTTACACAAATGAAAATATAGTTTGGGTGCGAACCGGCTTCGACGAAGCGATTCAACCTGGCGCAAAAAACTTTGACTTCAACTTGCAGCAATATTCGATCACTGACGAGCGCAAAGCCACTGTTAGTTTCAGCGACCCGTATTACTCGACGAATCAAGCAGTGGTCGGCTTTGCTGACTCGCCTGTTGCCAGCGCGACAAAACTTTCAGAACTCAAAGAACTGAAGTTCGGCGCACAGTCAGGCACGACAAGTCTTGATTTCATCAACAATGTGATTCAGCCAACCAATGAGCCGTTCGTCTATGACGACAACGCTGGTGCCAAGGCTGCTCTTGAAGCAAAACAAATCGATGCGATTGTCGTCGACTTGCCGACGGCTTTTTACATCAGCGCCGTAGAAATTGAGGGTTCAAAAGTCATTGGACAATTCCCATTGAGTGATGCAGTTGCAGCCGACAACTTTGGTCTGTTGTTCGACAAAGATAACAAGCTCGTTGACTGTGTCAACACTGCTCTTGGCGCACTCAAAGAGTCGGGCAAACTAGCGGAGATCGAACAAACTTGGCTCGCCGACAAGACAAACGCGCCAGTCATAACACTCGACTAAACACTGTTACTCGATACGGAAACAAAAACTCAACGCCAGAAGTTCGAACGACGACAGCGCCAGCGCAGCAGCATTATTGCCGCGCTGAGCACTGTCGTCGTCGTCGGGGTTTTGTTCGTTGCGATACCCAAACTTCCTCGCTGGGGACGAGTCAAAGAATCGTTCTTTAATGGCGAGCGGTTGTTCGACTCGTTTCCTAGATTGCTGGATGCTTTCGTTCTCGATATCAAAATATTTGCTTGGTCAACGCCTGCAATCATTGCTTTGGCGCTGTTGCTGGCCATTGCCCGTAGTTCGCGCAACCCTGCTCTGTTTCCGATTCGCATCTTCGTAATCGCATATATCGACATCATGCGTGGAGTACCAGTAATTTTGTGGATCTACCTGATTGGTTTTGGCGTGCCTGGCGTCGGACTCGAACGGCCCTTTAACTCGCCGCTTCTTTGGGGCTCGGTGGCTCTGGTTCTAACTTACGGCGCTTACATCGCCGAAGTCTTTCGCGCCGGCATCGACAGCGTGCACGAGTCGCAGCGAGCGGCTTCGAGAAGTTTGGGACTTTCAAATTCGCAGACAATGCGCTTTGTGATCTTGCCTCAGGCAATTCGCCGCGTGGTGCCACCGCTGATGAACGATTTGGTAAGTCTGCAAAAAGATGTCGCACTCGTCAGTTTGATCGGACCGATCGAGATTCTGCGCCAAGCCGGCATCGACAAGGCTAAATTTGCAAACTTCACGCCATATGTTGCTGCGGCGATCATTTTCTTGATGATCACAATCCCCTTGACGCGAACCACTGATTATTTGTTGGCCCGTGAGCGCAAGCGAACCTCGGCGACGAGGGTGCGATGAAACTCGAACTACGCCAGGTCTCCAAATCATTTGGCTCGCGCACCGTGCTCTCAGGTCTCGACCTGCAGGTGCATACTGGCGAAGTCGTTTCGTTTATTGGCTCGAGTGGTTCCGGCAAGACAACCCTGTTGCGCTGCGTCAACCTGCTCGAGCCGATTGATGATGGCGCAATTCTGCTCGACGGTGACGAGATTTCGCAGATTGGTCGAGACCCGAATCCGATTCGACGCCGCATCGGCATCGTGTTTCAGAGTTTCAATCTGTTTCCGCACATGAGCGTGCAACGCAACATCACGCTTGCTTTGACGCAGGTGCTCGGCAAATCGCCAGAAGAAGCCAATGAATCTGCCAAGATATTGCTCGCCCGATTCGGTCTTGCCGAAAAGATCGACTCGTATCCAGATCAACTGTCAGGTGGTCAACAACAGCGCGTCGCCATCGTTCGCGCTCTGGCGATGAATCCCGAAGTGTTGTTGCTCGATGAAATTACATCGGCGCTCGACCCCGAACTTGTTGGTGAAGTGCTTGATGTCGTGCGCGAACTAAAAGGCAGTGGCATAACGATGCTGATCGCCACCCATGAAATGAACTTCGCCCAAGAAATTAGCGACCGAGTTTGTTTTCTAGATGGCGGCCGTATCGCCGAACAAGGTCAACCCAAGCAGATTTTTGCGAACCCGACTGACGAGCGCACCAAACAGTTTTTGCGAAGGGTTAATTTTAAATAGTTGGCAAGACGTAATCGGCGAATTTTTCTCGCAAAGTCTTTTTCGAAAATTTGCCCACACTGGTTTTCGGCACTTCGTCGATGAATACCACATCGTCGGGCACTTGCCATTTAGCCAGTCTCGGTCGAATGAAATCGAGCACTTCATCTTTGGTCAGAGTTTCGCCAGGGTTAAGAACAACACACGCCAACGGCCGCTCTGACCATTTCGGGTGTGGAACACCAACAACAGCGGCTTCTTTTATCTTCGGGTGAGACATCAGCTCGTTTTCGATTTCGACCGACGAGATCCACTCGCCACCTGTTTTGATCAGATCTTTCGTGCGATCAACTAGTCGAATACGACCTGAAGAATCCATCGTCGCGACATCACCTGTGCGCAACCAGCCGTCATCAGTGAAACTTTCGCCGGCGCGAGCATCGTTGTAATAAGTTGACGCAATCCATGGGCCAGCGCACTGCAACTCTCCACTCGTCTCTCCGTCCCACGGCACGGGTGTAGTCGTGCCTGGCACCACCACGCGACAGTCGACGCCAAAGTTAATTGTGCCAACCGTCGTGCGCAGCTCGGCTTGTTCTTCGATTGATTTTTTCTGATCGGCAAGTGAGAGATTGCAAGTCGCTGCGATCGGACTCGTCTCGGTCATGCCCCAGGCCTGCAAAATCGGCAAGCCCACAGTTTCGCGATAAGCCTCGCTCAATGCTTTTGGCACCGCACTACCACCAACAGGAATAACCCGCAATGAAGATGTGTCGCGACCCTTGAGTTCGGGCAACACTCCCATCCAAATTGTTGGCACTCCGGCAGCCACAGTTACTTTTTCTTCGACGATCAAATTTGCGATTGCCTTGCCCGAAAGATCTGGACCAGGCAGAACAAGACTTGCGCCGCAAGCGACTGCGGCGTGCGCCAAGCCCCACGCGTTGGCATGAAACATCGGTACGACCGGCAAGATCACATCGCTTTCGCGAGCGCCAAGCGAATCAACCATCATTGCGCCCATCGTGTGCATATAAGTCGAGCGGTGACTGTATACGACGCCTTTCGGGTTGCCTGTGGTGCCACTCGTGTAACACATGCTGGCGGCCAAGTTTTCGTCGGTGATTTTAAAATCAACACCCGACACACCCTTGATTAGTTCTTCGTAGTTGTACATCTGCATGCCGGGCACAGAAGCTGGAACCTCGCCTTTGCCGTCATCCATGATCACCAGATGTTTGACCGTTTTGAATGTCGGCAACAACGGCGCGAGCAATGCGAACAACGAACGATCGACGAAAATGACTTCATCTTCGGCGTGATTGGCAATATATGTCAACTGCTCAGGAAACAAGCGAATGTTCAGCGTGTGCAATACGCGGCCAGTGCAGGGCGCTGCAAAATAAAGTTCAAGATGTCGCGCGGTATTCCAGGCAAATGTTGCAACCCGACCGTCGCGCGTGATTTTTAGTTTGTCGAGCGCGCCAGCGAGTTGGCGCGTGCG
>CAMDEC010000069.1 GCA_945893395.1 Bifidobacterium breve | reverse complement strand
ATCCGAACTCGGCTTGGTCGCCGACAAGTTGATCGTCTCGGGTCTCACTGCAGCAAGAGCATCTTGGCCTGCCGGCACGGTTTCTTCGGGTCGCGTCGCAACAAACACGGTGCCATCGTTTGCCTTGGCGCCATTTGCAGTCGCCACTCCTCGCCAAAAATTATTCCGACCAACAAACCCGGCAACAAATGCCGATGCTGGTCGCTCGTAAACAGTTTCAGGGTCGCCAAGTTGTTCAACATGACCATTGAGCATGATTGCAATTCGATCCGACATTGACATTGCTTCTTCTTGGTCGTGGGTCACAAAAACAAATGTGATTCCCAGGCGGCTCTGCAAAAGTTTCAATTCAATCTGCATCTCTTCGCGCAACTTGCGATCAAGCGCACCAAGCGGCTCGTCGAGCAACAGAATGCTCGGGCGATTAACGAGCGCTCGGGCCACTGCAACGCGCTGTTGTTGTCCACCCGATAATTGACGCGGCTTGCGAGTCGCCATCTTCGACATCTGCACCATGTCGAGTGCCTCAATCACTTTGCTGCCGATCTCACTTTTTGAAACACCTTTTTGACGCAAACCATACGCAACATTTTCGGCAACGTTCATATGCGGGAACAATGCGTAGTGCTGAAACACGGTGTTCACATCGCGCTTATACGGCGGCACACCTTGCACATATTCGCCACTGATGCGCACGAAACCCTCGTCTGGTTGTTCGAAGCCCGCCAACATTCGCAGCGTCGTCGTCTTGCCACAACCACTCGGGCCAAGCAACGACAAAAATTCGCCCGATTTTATTTCAAGATTCAACGAATCGACTGCGATGACATCGCCGTAACGTTTCGTGACGTTAACCAGTTCTACTGAACCACGTTCGCTACCCATCAACGCCACCTACTCACGTCGCTCACCAGTTCTCAACCCCCACACGCTTTAACTACTTGAAACCAAGCATTGCATATTTCTACTAGATTTGTATAAATGACGAACCCGGCAATCAAAACGCTGGGTGTTCCTAAAGAGACCAAAACTTCTGAAGGACGAGTTGCCCTAACCCCAGATGGCGTCCGCGAACTAGAGCGGATAGGTGTCGAAGTGTTTATCGAAACTTCTGCAGGTCTCGGCGCCTCAATCGAAGATCGCCAATACGAAGCCGCTGGCGCAACAATTGTTTCAAGCGCCGCCGAGGCCTGGTCGCAACAAATGGTTGTCAAGGTCAAAGAGCCAACAGCCAAAGAATTCGATTTTTTGCGACCCGATCTGACGCTGTTCACGTATCTGCATCTCGCCGCATATCCAAAAGTCGCTGAAGCGCTGCTCAAGAACAAAACAACTTCAATCGCCTACGAAACAGTCCAAGAAAAAGATGGCTCACTGCCATTGCTCGCGCCAATGAGTGAAATCGCTGGTCGTATCGCCACTCAAGTTGGTGCTTTTTATCTGCAGAGCCCAAACGGTGGACGCGGAGTTCTCATGGGAGGCGCACCAGGTGTGCACCCAGCGAAGGTTGTCGTCATCGGTGCGGGAAACGTTGGATGGAACTCAGCCTGGATCGCCGGTGGCATGGAAGCCGAAGTGGTGTTGCTCGACAAAAATTTGGATCGTTTGCGTTTTATCGACCAAATCATCCGCTCACGAATCACAACCATCGCCTCGAACCGCGGTGCAATTGAGCGATACATCGCCCAAGCAGATCTCGTGATCGGCGCAGTGCTCGTCGCTGGCGCTCGCGCACCCGTCGTCGTGTCTGAAGACATGGTCAAGTCAATGAAGCGTGGTTCAGTGATTGTCGATGTCGCCGTCGATCAAGGCGGTTGCATCGAAACAATCCACGAAACAACTCACAAAGAACCCGTCTACGAAAAGCACGGGGTGTTGCACTACGCCGTCGGCAACATGCCAGGCGCCGTGCCGCACACAAGCACTTACGCGCTGACCAACGCGACGTTGCCGTATCTTCTTGAAGTCGCCAAACTTGGCACAAAAAACGCAGCGCAAAGCGACGAGCGTCTCAAACTCGGCGTAAACACGGTCAACGGCGAAATCACAAATCTTGCCGCGGCAACTGCGCTTGACAAAACTGCAGTTGATTGCTTAAAAGTTTTGTAAAACTAGTCGCAACAACTGTCGCGCCAACCACACCCCGAACACTTGAAGTGTGCATGCTCTGCATGCAAAGCCGAACCGCAGTGTGGACACTCAGAAAAAATCGCATGACGAGTACGGCACGCATCGGCGCCCACTGACTCTGCTTGCTGAAAACTCGTCTTGATATCCGTCTTGAATACATCCATCCAATTATTGTTTCACAAAAACGAACATATATCTGTTTTAGACACCACCGTGAAAGTGCGCAAATCCAATGCCCTCGCTATTTCGCGCCGTGTTATTCTTGCGCAATGAACGATTCGGTCAATCTTCGGAACTGGATGGACTCACCGCATAACCGTTGGAGTTTTCAGCACATATCAGAAATACTGAACACGGTTCCAATTTCAAATACATCTGGGCAAGTAAATGTCCTGCCCCGTGCCGACACAAATCTTGACGATGTTTCATTTGCCGCTGCCGATGGTTCAACGACATCTCTAAAACGTCACCTCGATCAAACATTCTGCGATTCAATCTGCGTGATTCATGACGGCGCGATTGTCTACGAGAGATACTTCAACGGCATGCATCAAGAAACTCCACATTTGTTGATGAGCGTCACAAAATCCGTGACGGCGGCGGCACTAGGCATCGCAATCGGACGCGGTCTGTTATCGATCAACGACCTAGTCACTAAAATCGCCCCAGAGTTCAGTGGCACGAGCCTCGAAGGTGCCACGATTCGGCACTTGATCGACATGTCTGCTGGCACAGAGTTTGTCGAGGACTATGAGCTTTATAAGTTTCCAGACTCAGATCTGCCGCTTATCGAATATGAACGCCAGTCGGGATATCGACCGCTTGACGGTCGGATTGGGATTGGTGCCCTGAAACATTTTCACACTTATCCCCTTGCGCGAAGTCATGGGGAAGTCTTTGACTACCGATCGCCACTGACAAATGTCGTGGCTCGCATCCTCGAAATTGTCAATGGGCTCCCATTCAACGACGTCGTGTCGAGGGATGTTTGGACGCCGTTGGGCATGGAGCATTCGGCGAATATTTTTGTCGACCCGGTCGGGTTCACAATTGCAGATGGTGCAATGTCTTGCACGACTCGCGACTTGGCACGATTCGGACTGGCTTACCTCAATGACGGATTCGTAAACGGCAAAAACATCATTCCAAAACAATGGGTGGTGGACACCTACGAGGCTGACGACGAAGCAAGTCGGCTTTATGCAAAATCTTGGGAGGGCAGTCAATTTGAGAAAAGTTCAGGATCAAAATGGTTTGCCTATCACAACGCTTTTTGGATAATAGATCGCGCCGCACAGTTCAGCGGTTTAGGAATATTCGGCCAGAGCATCTGGATTGATCGACCAAGTCGCACCGTGATCGCGAGATTCTCCACGCACCCAGAAGCTTCTATGCAGACAGTCGGCGACGAAGAGTTGAGGGGCTTCGCCGCAATTGCTCAATCTCTGAATTAATCGACGGTTTTCTATAAGCCGTCACACAGCCGCACCAGGCCGGTCACTTTCGAACCTTTGACCAACGCAGCATCGTGGTGATTAAGTTTTGCCAGTTGAGTTTTCGCCTGATAAAAACTCACAGCATCAACACCGTAGAGATCAGTATTCACCGCAATTAGTTCGATCCCCAACTGCGCGGCATATTCGCAAATCGCTGCGTGTTCTTTTTCTGGTTCAGCCAATTCGGCCATCAGTCCACAAAATGCAATCTTGCGCTTAGCCGAAAGACTGGCCAAAGTTTCGAGCGCCGCGCGCATCGACGCCGGGTTGGCGTTGTACGAGTCGTCAATCACGGTCACGCCGTTCTGCAACTTTCGCATCTGCATCCGTGATTCAGAAATTTTCGCCACCGAAACTGCCGCTGCCGCCAAATTCAAATCGATACCCAGTACGCCAGCAGCACATAAAGCCGCCAACGCATTTTGCACCATATGCCGACCAGCGACTTGCATCTTCAACTCGACTTCGCCCCACGGCGAAACAACACTCGCCGTCGCACAGCCTCGGTCATCAATCGTGCATGACGACATTCGCACATCTGCATACACCGATGTGCCATAACTCAAGACGGTTGCTTCGGTCGCATCACGCATCGCCCACACCCGTTCGTCATCGCGATTCAAAATCGCCGTACCCGACTTCGGCAGTGCCTCAATTAATTCACGTTTTGCGCGAGCGACACCTTCAATCGAGCCAACGCGCTCGGTGTGGGCGTTGGCCACAACGGTGACGATGCCAATTTGTGGATTAGCCACCGCGCACAATCTGGATATTTCGCCAAACCCACGCATTCCCATTTCGAGCACCAACGCTTGAGTCTCGTCTGGCGCATTCAAAATCGTCGTCGGCAAACCAAAATCATTATTAAATGAATTCTCATTGGCGTGGGTTTTAAACGCGACTCCCAGCGCACTCGCGACCAGATCTTTCGTCGATGTTTTGCCGACCGAGCCAGTCACGGCCACGACACGCTGTTGCAATTGCTCGTCAAGTCGCGCACGACCCCAAGTGCCAAGCACAAGCAGCGCCGCAACCGTGTCGGCGACTTTTATTGCGGTGCGACCTTGTGTTTCGCGCAAAGTTAGGTAAGCGCCCGCGCCGCGCTTGATCGCATCTTCAATAAAGTCATGTCCGTCGCGCTGATCGATGATCGGCACGAACAATTGACCGGGTGAAATAGTTCGTGAATCAAATGAGACACCCGACAAGTGAGCGTTCGAGCCGACGAGTTCTCCAGAAACGGCGCGTGCAACATCTGCTGCCATGAAGCGCATACGGCTTTAATCCTAACTGCGATATCGCTATGCAACTGATTAGCGTCATCGTGCGAGTACCGTAAAGACGAATGATTAGCGAAAATCGCAAGTCAAAGACGCGTGTTGTCGTTTTATTCGGTGGCGAGTCTGCCGAACATGATGTCAGTTGTGTTACTGCAGCTCATGTTTTGCGCGCACTAGATCCACAAAAATACGAAGTGTCGACGGTTGGCATCACTCGCACAGGTCAATGGGTTAATTCTGAGTTACCACAATCAGCAGATGTCAAGTCGCTAAGCGCACACGGCCCAGCAACGAGTGCCAACTTAGTTTTTGAAAGTGCACCAAGTGCGGCGTCGCTGGTTGTGATTCCACTGCTGCACGGCCCAATGGGTGAAGACGGCACGGTGCAAGGTCTGCTTGAACTCGCCCACGTTGCATATGTCGGCTCTGGTGTTCTCGGCAGTGCCGTCGCCATGGATAAAGGCATCGCCAAACAAATCATGTCGGCAAACGGCATCGCTCAACAAAAGTTTCTGACCCTGCGCGATACCGACGACGCAAACTCGGCGATTGATCGTGCCATCAAAGATTTTGGTCTACCAATGTTCATTAAACCTGCGAACATGGGTTCTTCAATCGGCGTGCACAAAGTCAAAACGCGCCAAGAAGCGATCGACGCGTTGGCCAACGCGTTCGAATACGACGAATGGGTTCTGGTCGAAGAAGCCATCACCGGTCGCGAGATTGAAGTTGCAGTGCTCGGCAACGAGTCGCCCCGTGCTTCGGTGCCGGGTGAAATCGTGCCGAGCCATGAGTTCTATGACTACGAAGATAAATACATCGGCGACGGCGCACAACTGCTGGTGCCCGCACCACTCTCAGCATCTGAAGTCGCAGAAGTGCAACAATTGGCGCTAAAGATATATCGAACTTTGCGTGCTGACGGCATGGCACGGGTCGACTTCTTCTACGAAAAAGGTAAGCGTGGCTTTTTGTGCAACGAGATCAACACGATCCCAGGTTTTACGCCAATTTCGATGTATCCAAAACTTTGGCAAGCGTCTGGTGTTAGTTATGCAGAACTTTTGGATGAGTTAATCGCACTCGCGCTCGCCCGTCACGCCAAACGCCGCAACAAAACTTTGCGCTAGCTACGCGTCAGCTACGCGTCAAATAATCGCTCGTCACGAACCTGCTGGCGGAATGTTTATTTTCATTCCGGCAAACAAGAACACGTCGATGCTCGACCATTGGTTCGCCGCCAATAGCGACGGCATCGACACACAGAACTTCTTGATGATCACATACAACGAATCGCCCTGGGCGATTTCGTAAACACCTGCGGGTCTGTTGCCACAACCTGGTTTACCAACCGGATTGGCTGTTGTCGTCTGTTGAACATTTGTCGACACCACTTGAGCCGACGGTGGAATTCGCAACTTTCGACCCGCATACGGAAACTGCGACGCTGCGACTAGTCCGTTCCATGCCAACAATTCAGTGACCGTGATACCAAACAGTGTGGCGACTCTGATCGGCGAGTCACCCGCTTGCACGATGTACTCCTGCTCGAC
>CAMDEC010000068.1 GCA_945893395.1 Bifidobacterium breve | reverse complement strand
GAGAGTCGCGCGCTGATCAAAGCGACCGAAGAATGCATCTGGCTCGGAATTGAAGCGGTGAAGCCTGGTCGTCCATTGAGTGATATTGGTCGGGCGATTGAAGATCACGCGAAACTGCACAAACTCGGCGTGGTGCGTGCGTTCGTCGGGCACGGCATTGGCGAACAGTTTCACTCGGACATTCAGGTGCTGCATTATTTTGATTCGCGAAACTCGGTAGTGATGCGACCAGGCATGACATTCACGATTGAGCCGATGATCACGCTTGGCACTTGGCAACACAAGATGTGGGATGACGAGTGGACGGCCATAACCGCAGATGGTAAGCGCACCGCACAGTTTGAACACACTATTTTGGTGACCGAAACTGGCGTCGAGGTTTTGACTGGTGGCACTGGCGCTGTGTCGGGGTCTGCGCCGTTTAACAAGTAACCGGGGCGAATTTCGCGCATTGGTGCCCGAGATGTAGCGTTTGGTCAACACGTAACTTTCACGAATTTTGGGGGCAATTGTGGCGACAGGTTTGGCGAAAGTAAACGGTCAAGAAATTTTTTACGCAGATTCTGGTGGCAACGGACCGGTCGTAATTTTGGCGCACGGCTTTTTGATGGATCAATCGATGTTTGATGCGCAAGTTGCCGCGCTGTCACCAGAATTTCGAGTGATCACCTGGGATGAACGCGGTTTTGGGCAAACCAAATGGGACGGAAAAGAATTCAGTTATTGGGATTCTGCTCGCGACTGCCTGGGGTTGATGGATCACTTAGGAATCAAAAAGTGTGTGGTCGGTGGAATGTCGCAGGGCGGATTTTTGTCGTTGCGCGCAGCGCTCACGTCTCCTGAGCGTGTAACTGCACTCGTGTTGATCGACACGGCTGCCGACAACGACGGACCAGAAACTTTGGCCGGTTATCGAATGATGGTCGACACCTGGGTGCAACATGGCCCGGTGCCAGATTTAACTGGCGTGATTGTAAACATAATTGTTGCTGATCCTGCAGAAAATCCAAAGTGGATAGCCAAATGGCAAAACTTTTCGCGCGAAGCAATCAAAGCCACGGCGAATTGTTTGCTCGATCGCGACGACATCACGTCGCGGCTCGGCGAAATTAAATGTCCAGCGATAATCATTCATGGCACTGCCGATACGGCAATTTCGATGGAGCGAGCAGAGGCTCTGCGGGCTGGACTAGTCGGCGCAGGCAAGATCGTGGCAATCGAAGGCGCGGCGCATGCCGCCAACTTGACGCACGCGCAGTTGGTTAATCCGCCATTAATTGAGTTTTTACGTCGGGTAACTGCCGCATAACTAAATAGATTTAAGAGCGTGATTTCGCCCAACGATCAAGACCGATATTTAACCTTCGACCGCGAACAATGGGCGGTGTTACGTGCGCAAACGCCGTTGACGCTGACCGAAAAAGAACTTGAAGCGATGCGTGGTATCAACGATCGCATCGACCTTGAAGAAGTGGCGACGGTTTATTTGCCACTGACTCGATTGTTGAATTTGTATGTTGCGGCGACGCAAAACTTGCACCGCGTGTCGGCGACATTTCTTGGCAAGATGGCGCCGAAGATGCCGTATGTAATCGGCGTTGCTGGCAGCGTTGCGGTTGGCAAGAGCACCTCGGCACGAATTTTGCAGGCACTATTGATGCGCTGGCCAGAGCACCCGCGTGTCGAGTTGATAACTACGGACGGTTTTTTGTATTCAAACGCGGTGCTTGAAGAACGCGGGCTGATGAATCGCAAGGGGTTTCCAGAAAGTTACGACACCAAGCGACTGTTGCAATTTGTGCGTGACGTAAAGGCTGGCACACCAGAAGTTTCGGCACCAGTTTATAGCCATGTCATTTACGATGTGTTGCCCGACAAACAAGAGATCGTGCATCAGCCAGACATTTTGATTATTGAAGGATTAAACGTGTTGCAGGTGGGCAGCGCAACGACTGATTTCGTTTCTGATTACTTTGATTTTTCAATTTACATTGACGCTCGCGAAGCTGATATTGAGTCATGGTTCACCGAGCGCTTTCAAACTTTGCGCAAGACGATTTTTCAAGATCCAGATAGTTTCTTCAAACATTTCGCCGACCTCACCGAAGACCAGGCTGTTGCGCTCGCCCACGAAATTTGGACGGGGATCAACGGCAAAAATTTGAAAGAGAACATCGAGCCGACCCGTGCTCGGGCGTCTTTGGTTCTACATAAAGGCGCCGACCACAAGGTTGACGCGGTGCACTTGCGCAAACTCTAAGCAGGCGCTGCTTAGAGTTTGCGGTGCAGAGAATTGAGATAGTTGTAGACGGTGATGCGTGAAACACACATCGAGTCGGCAACATCTTCAACGGCCCGTCGCAGAGTGAACGCACCGCGCTCGTCGAGCAAACGAATTGCGCGTTGCTTGGCCGTGCGCGACAGGTCTGAAAGTTTGGCGCCAAGTTCGCGTTCAACCGAATCGATCATTCGCTCGAGAGCGCCGTGCAACGCAGGCAAACGAACACCAGCAACAACCACGCCGTCAACTTCAAGCGGTATGTCAGATGGCTTGACTGAATCAGCGTCGATCAGCGTGGCACCGACCGCCCTGATCAATGGTTCGATTGCTTTGATGATCGGATCTTGACGAGTTGCTTTCATGAGTCGAATCGCGACACAGAAACATTGACAAAAGTTGCACCGTTGCTATAAGCCACACGCAACAAATCAGCGACCGCGGTTGGCAAAGTTTCAGCGTCGACGCTGAATAGCGAACCAAACGGGCCGAAATCGACGGCGATTCCATGCGCTTCGACTGCCGCAACGGCAGCGGTGACATGCACGCCAGGGTCGCCTTCGACGAATGGCTCGATCGTGAATTCAACTGTCAACATATTCCTGTCAATATACACAAGCAATTTGCAGCAAAGTCAGGTCGATTTGCGTTTATACGAGCACCGTTGCTGAGCGTACGCTTGGCTCATGGCGAAATCGAAGTCAAACAAACCAGTTTCAGCGGCTCAAGAAAAGCACGGAGCGGCAACCTCACTAAAAGACCAAGTTGGCGGACTGATGAAGTCGACCGTGGCATTGCGTCGTGAACTGCACAAGTGGCCAGAGATCGGCAACACGCTGCCAAAAACTCGCGAGCAAGTTTTGACGGCACTTGAGGGTCTGCCACTCGAGATTAAGTTGCACGAAACAACGAGCGGCATCGCTGCGATGTTGACCGGCGACAAGCCAGGCCCGACCGTGATGTTGCGCGGCGACATGGATGCCTTGCCGATGCCTGAAGATACAGGTCTTGACTTTGCATCAAAGACAGACGGCTACATGCATGCGTGCGGGCACGACACGCACACATCGATGTTGGTCAGTGCGGCAAAATTGCTCAGCGATCGACGCGGCGAGATACCTGGACGCGTGTTGTTTATGTTCCAACCCGGTGAAGAGGGCTACCATGGCGCAAAATTTATGCTCGAAGAAGGTCTACTTGATGTCGCCAAAAACAAAGACGGCAGTGAGTCGCCGATAACGGCGGCGTACGCGTTGCACATCACTTCGTCAATGCCCGCAGGCACCATCGGCACACGCAGCGGACCAATCATGGCCTCAAGCGATGTTCTGTCGATCAAAATCACTGGCAAGGGTGGTCACGCTTCTGAACCCTTTAGAACTCTCGACCCGATACCAGTGGCGTGCGAAATCGTACAGGCCCTGCAGATGATGATCACTCGGCGCATCGAAACTTTTGACCCCGCAGTTGTGACGATCACCAAACTTGTGGCTGGCACAACAACAAATGTGATCCCTGAATCGGCGTTGATCGAAGGAACAATTCGTGCGGTGAGTGAAAAGACCCGTAACAAAGTTCATGATTCGATTCGCCGTGTCGCCGAGGGAATCGCCGCAGCATACGAAATGCAGGCCACGGTCGAAATCAGAATCGGTTATCCGGTTACCGTCAACGACGCACCAAGCACCGACTTCGCCCTTGAAGTTGCAGAGTCACTACTCGGCGAAGGCAAAGCCGTGCGGATGCCGTCGCCAATTATGGGCGCCGAAGACTTCAGTTATGTTCTAAATAAAATTCCCGGAGCGATGGTATTTCTTGGTGGCACACCAGAAGGCGTGAATTCAATGACCGCGGCACCGAACCACTCGAACCGCGTGATGTTTGAAGAGTCGGCGATGGCCCATGGTGTGGCGTTGTATGCGTCGTTGGCTCTGCGCACACTCGGCGTAACGCTGAACTAACCGATGCGCCCACTTGAAGGGGTTCGAGTTCTCGACTTCACGCGAGTGTTGTCGGGGCCACATGCAACACGAATGCTGTGCGACCTTGGTGCAGATGTAATCAAAGTCGAACAACCAACGGGCGATCTGACTAGGTTTTCAAGTCCGCGGGTTAACTCGAACGCGACTTATTTTATTCAGCAAAATGTCGGCAAACGAAATATTTCGCTCGATTTAACTAAACCTGAGGCAGTTGATCTGATCAAACGGTTAACCGACAAGTGCGATGTCGTGATCGAAAACTTTCGCCCAGGCGTGATGCAACGCATCGGGCTTGATCAACAAACTTTGCGCGCCAAAAATACGAGCCTGGTCTATGCCTCAATCACTGGCTATGGCAACACGGGCCCGTGGGTTGATCGCCGCGCATTTGCGCCAGTGATTAACGCCGAAATGGGCATGACCAAGCGTCAAGGCGACGCGCGCAACGGAGACTATGCCAACGATCCGTTTAGTCACGCCGATGTTTACACGGCAATCGAGTGTGCGAGTGCGATTTTGGCGGCGTTGTTTCAGCGTGAGCGCACCGGTGAGGGTCAATATATAGATCTTTCGATGGCGCAAACTTTGCTCTATGTCAACGAACATGCGCACGACGATTTATGGGATCAACCTGTCTCGCCCGACGCAATTCGCTCGTTTCGCCCGGAAGACTATGCCGTGTTGACAACACGCGATGGGATTACTTCAGTCGTCAGTGGCCACCCTGCCGAGCGTGGCACATTTGATCTTTTTATTGCTGCAATGCAACAACCACAACTACTTGATGACCCACGATTCAAAACGGTAGCCCTGCGCGTTGTCAACCTTGATGCGTTGATGCAACTAATTAAAGACTGGGCTGCAACTGTGAGCACAATTGACGAACTTGAACGACGACTGGCCGAACACAAACTAGCGATGGGTCGACTGCGCTCAGTTGCCGAAGTTGCCGAGACCGAGTGGGCCAAAGAACGCAATGCGTTTATCGAAGTCGATGATCGCGGAAACTCAAAAGTCAAGTTACCGAACTCGCCGTGGCGATTTTCGGGTTCTGACACGTCGACTCACGGAACAATCAAATATCGCGGCGAAGACAACGCTGAAGTTCTTACAGAACTACTCGGACTATCTGCGGAACAAATCAAAGATTTGTACCAACGCGAGATCCTTTCTCAACGCTTAGCGCAAAATTAACTTAACTAGCGACCCGAGTGGCCAAACCCGCCACCGCGATCTTCGCCATCTAATTCTTCGACAACTTGCCAGGTTGTCGCCACAACTTCTTGGATAATCAACTGAGCAATACGGTCGCCGCGTTTAACTTGATAATCATTTACCGGGTCGGTGTTGATCATGATCACTTGCAGTTCGCCGCGGTAGCCACTGTCGATGATGCCTGGCGTGTTGACAAGTGAAATGCCGTGTTTTAATGCGAGGCCGCTACGCGGCACGACTTGTCCAAAAAAACCAACGGGAATCGCGACTGAAATGCCTGTCGGCACGAGCACTCGCCCGCCGCGCGCCGACAACAACGCATCAATGCGGGCGTGCAGATCGATGCCCGCGTCACCAGCGTGCGCAGGCGCAGGCAACGGCAAGTCAAGGTCAAGGCGCTTGATCGGAACATTCGTCGGTTGGTGCGGTGTATTGCTTGCGGTTGAATTTGCCACGCCTAAGACGATAGAGCCCAAAGGCGCCGACGCCGAGTTCGGGCAGTAGTGCGGTCTCTGGGCAGAAAACTAATAGATTGCTGGGCGTGCTTGTGTGGATGGATCTCGAGATGACTGGCCTCGACCCCGCGACCGAGGTCATCGTCGAAATCGCCACGTTGATCACCGACGACGATTTAAACGTGATCGCCGAGGGCCCAGATCTCGTGATCAATCAACCAGAGGCCGTGCTAGCCACAATGGACCCAGTTGTGGTCGAGATGCACACGAAGTCGGGTTTGCTGACGGCAATTCGTGCGTCGACTGTGACTCTTGAGCAAGCCGGCGCGGCAACGCTCGAATTTATCAAGCAACACGTTGCTGAGCCGCGCACAATACCGTTGTGCGGAAACTCAATCGGCACCGACCGCAGATTCTTGGCGCGATATTTGCCAGAAATTGAAAATCATTTGCACTACCGCAGTGTGGATGTTTCGACGATTAAAGAACTCGTCAAGCGGTGGTACCCGGGTATCGAAATTACTCGCCCGACGAAGAGTGGCGCACATCGCGCGCTAGACGATGTGCGTGAAAGTATTCGTGAGTTGAAGTTTTACCGCGAAAATGTCTTCAAAGAAAACACTGTTACGCCAAAATAAGTTCGGTAACTGCGGCGACCG
>CAMDEC010000067.1 GCA_945893395.1 Bifidobacterium breve | reverse complement strand
TGCCGAAGTGCCCCGCTATCAACCACAAGCCGAGAACAGCCAAGACACCACTGCCGCCGTTGCGATTGCGTTCCGTCCCGTAACCGATTCGCAAAACTGCTGGCTTCGTATTTGCGATCAATTCAAAAAATTCTCGAACCTGCTCGATCGGCACATCACAAATTTTGCTCGCGTCTTCGAGCGTGTATTTGCTCGCCGCTGCCAAGAATTCTTTGCTACCTGTTGTATTTTTATCAAGAAACTGCGTGGCAACTTTGCCTGTGCGTACGAGTTCATTGCTCAACGCATATGCCAACACCACATCGGTGCCAGGTCGAACCGCCAAATGCAAATCGGCTCGCGATGCGGTGCCCGTCGCCCGTGGGTCAACCACGACAAGTTTGCCTCCAGATTTCTGAACCTTCGCCAAAAGTGGCAACAAATGCGTGCCGCTCACTGCAGGGTTAGCGCCCCAGACAACGACAAGTTTTGCGTCGACGACATCAAGCGTGTCGATACTCAACATTTCGCCGAACATCTGATCCCATGCGGCGCCGTATGACGCGGCACAAATCGTATGCAAGATTTCTGGCGCACCCAAGCGAGCAAAAAGATGCGGCGTCAAATAGTTGGCTTCCAGTTTTGGTGCCGATGAGTTATACAAATATGGCAACACCGAATCAATGCCATGACTTGTCACGGCCGACTTAATTTTCTCGGCAACCAAGTCGAGTGCTTCATCCCAAGTTGCTGGGCGAAACTCGCCACTACCCTTCGCCCCAACACGAATCAACGGCGTCATTATTCGTTCAGACGAATAAACCCTGTCGGCGTGGTGCTTTACTTTTTTACAGATCCAGCCGTCTGTCAGCGGGTTGGACAACTCGTCAACAGGCGCAGCATCAATTTTCGTGATTCGACCAAGCGTCAGAGTCACTTCTAACGAACATGCATCGGGGCAATCTAAAGGGCAGGCCGTTCGCACTAAGATTTTTTCGGCGACTTTTTCGGCGACGTTGTCCACACACCTATTATCGCACGGGCTTTGCTCGCCCTCTGCAGGCTATTTAGTTGTTGGTTCTTCGGTGGAAAGCTCGTCAAAAGTGTCGATATTGCGAAGTTGCTTAAATTTGTACCAAAAAATACCGACTATGCCGAGTGTCGCAACGCCACCGCCGACAACAGTTGACTTCACCCCGACAAGTTGCGAAACGACTCCCGATTCGAAAGCGCCGAGTTCGTTTGTCGCGCCGATGAAAACATTCTCAACTGCTGAAACGCGGCCACGTTTGTCGTCTGGCGTCACCAGTGGCACGATTGCACCGCGCACAAACACGCTGATCATGTCACCTGCGCTCAAAATCATGATGGCAAAAAATGCAACCCAATAGTTGCTCGTCAGACCCAGCACGACAGTGCCCAGACCGAACACACCAACTGCGATCAGCATCGCTCGACCGACATGTCGGCGAATTGGTCTAAACGCCAAAAATGCCGCCGTACTCGCCGCACCAATGCCGACAGATGCGCGCAACCATCCATAGGCGACATCACCAACCAACAGTTGATCTTTGGCAATCACTGGCAACAACGCGATTGCGCCGCCGAACAACACCGCAAACAAGTCGAGCGAGATGGCTGCCAACAAAATCGGTGTGCGCCGAATGAATCGCAAGCCTTCTATTGCTGAATGCAATGTGGGTCGTTCGGTCTTCACGGTTGGCGCCGAAATAACTTTTAACTTGATGCGAGAAATCAAAATTATGCCGAGGCCGATAAACCCAGCCGAAGTTGCATACGCAATCCATGGTGCGGCTGCATATAAGAAACCCGACATCGCCGGGCCGACGATCATTGCACCAGTCCAAACTGCCGAATACATCGCGACCATTTGTGGTAATCCATGTTCAGGGGCGATCATCGGCCCGATTGAGCGCATCGCTGGCGAAACAAATGCCCGCGACACACCGTACGCAGTGGCGATCACGAACATCGGCGCAACACTCGTCGGGTTTGTGCGCGCATAAAACACAAGCGCCAGCGCACACATCAACTCGCCGATCATCGCCGTTACCGCCACACGTCGACGGTTATAACGATCAGCGACAGTGCCGGTTACGAAAACGAGCAAAGCAACGGGCAAAAACTCCGCCAACCCCAGCCAACCAATATCGATTTCACGACCCGTGATGTCATAAATGTGTTTGCCAAGCGTCGCGGCTTGCAACATCAAGCCCACATAAAGTGCCGAGTTGGCGATGATAAAAGACTTAACTGCAGGCGCCTGAAAAACTTGTCTCGCAGAAAGTTTTATCGGTTCAACCGAGCCTGGATTGCTTGCAGCGCTTGAGATTTCTGGCGAATTCACGGCGTCAATAACTTAGTCTGCCTTGACGCAACAACTAGATACAGACAAGACTGTCTGCGTGTCACTTTCTGACCTCGCCCGCCAAACACGATTCATTGACGGTGTCGGCCAAGCCGAACTCGTCGCCACGGGCAAGGTTTCGGCGAGCGAACTGCTCGAAGCAGCAATTGAGCGCACCGCCGCATTCAACCCACTGATCAACGCGATCAACATCACCTGGTTTGATCACGCCCGCGAACTTGCAAAAAAATTCAAGTCAAGCGGTGACAAAAAGTTCGGCGGCGTACCGTTCGTGTTAAAAGACTTGGGGGCGCCATACGCCGGTCAGCACATGTCAAACGGCAACATCGCGCTCAAGAACGCGAATTACATCGCACCAGTCAATTCGCATCTTGTGCAAAAATTTATCGACTCAGGGCTCGTAACTTTCGGTCGCACCACCTCTCCCGAATTCGGTAGCGTGCCTGTCACCGAACCGTTGGCGTGGGGCGCAACACGCAATCCATTTGATGTCACCCGCACCCCGGGCGGTTCAAGTGGTGGCAGTGCAGCGGCAATCGCCGTGGGCATTGTGCCGATGGCTAGCGGTGGCGACGGTGGCGGCAGCATTCGCATTCCGGCTGCGTGTTGCGGTCTCGTCGGTCTAAAAACTTCGCAAGGACGAATCTCGCTCGCTCCGTTTGGCGACGAGGCAAACTTCAGCGTTCAGTTTGCCCTCACACGAACCGTGCGAGACACGGCGGCTCTGCTCGACGCAGTGCACGGTCCAGGAGTTGGCGACAGAGTTATCGCACCCGCAGCAGTTCGTCCATATATGGATGAAGTTGGCGCCGACCCCGGCAAACTTCGCATTGGTTTCATTGATCATCATTTGACTGGTGCAAAAATCGACAACGAATGTGTTCAAGCGGTGCGCGACACTTGCAATCTTCTCGAGTCACTTGGCCATCATGTAGAAAATTCATGGCCGAGCGCGCTCGATGATGCAGATTTTTTTGGCAAGTTCACGGCGATGTGGTCGACCAACATGTCAGTTGGTTTGAACACGCTCGGTCAGATGCTTGGTCGCGCCGTCACTAAAGACGATGTCGAACTAATGAACTGGACAATGGGCGAATATGCGCACAGCAAAACCGCCACCGACTATGCGCAAGCGGTCTACACATCGGTGATTTTTCGACGCAAGGTGCAACAGTGGTGGGCCGACGGTTTTGATCTCTTAGTCACGCCAACTACGGCGCAACTGCCGCTGCCAATCGGCACTATTCGCAACATGCCCGAAGATCCGATGGGGGCATTGCGCATTGCTGGCGAGTGGATTCCGCTCACAGCACAGTTCAACACTTCGGGTCAACCAGCAATAAATGTGCCATTGCAGTGGACCCAAGACGGCATCCCCGTTGGCATTCAAATTGTTGCAGCATATGGACGAGAAGACTTATTGATTCGTGTCGCATCACAACTTGAGACTGCCCAACCGTGGGCTCACCACACGCCGAAACTTTAAACGCGCCAACTCTGTTACACCCTTCGGCGAAGATGATTCTTCCCCAAAAAGAAACAGAGCAAACAATAAATGAATACATTCACTGAAAACTCAGTCAAATACGAGCGAATCCCCAAGCCAAAACACGGCAGCGAAAACTGGCTCAGGCTGCGTTGGCGCGACAGCAATGGTCGTTGCACATTCGGCGCTTCCGACGCCCCCGCGCTCATGGGCGCTTCACCATATTCGACTCGTTCAGACCTATTTTTCGACAAGAGTGTCGACCCAACAGTCGAAGACGACAAGCCAGTTTTCCGTCGCGGCAATGTGCTCGAGCCGGCGCTGCTCGAAGAAGCCTCACATTTGTTGGGCATAAATGTGTTTACTCCGTCGGTGATGTATCGCGCTGGTCGATTCACTATTTCAAAAGACGGCGTCGACAACGAAGAATACCCGACTGTTGGCGTCGAAGCCAAGACAACTTCGCGCTACAGCGTGCACACTAGTGATGATCTGCCATTCGAGTGGCGTTGGCAAGGTTGGGCTCAACAATCGGTGCTCAATGTGCCGCTATTTTTCATCGTGCTCGATCGTGACCTGCGTATAAGTTTCGTCGAATTACCACGCAATCAAGAAGCGATCGATCAACTGTGGGCCGAAGCCGAGCGCTTTGGTGCGCTCGTCGACTCTGGTGCTCGCGCCGACTCTGAAATCAATCAGTTCAGCGCCGAACAAATCTCGTCGCTCTATCGCGCAGCTCCAACCGCGATCGAACTTCCAGAATCGGCGCGAGCAGTTCTGGCAAATTTGCGCGAAGCGCGCGAAACTCGGCGGCAGGCAGAAAAGCAAGAGACAATCGCCAAAGACGAACTCGCCCGCTTGCTGCTCGAAAACGAAATTGGTTTACTCAATGGCGAACAAGTCATCACTTGGCGCGAACACCCCGGCAAGCAAGCACTCGACTCGAAGCGTTTGCGCGTCGAACTACCCGAGGTCTATGAAAACTTTCTCAAAATCGGCGACCCGTTTCGAGTGATGCGCGTCAAATAAATTATTTTGCGACCGCAAGTCGCGACATCCAATGCTTCCAAATAATTACCATCGCTGCGGTGTCTAGTTCGCAGTATTGCAACAGCATCTTTTTTACGGCGTCGCGATGCATAGCGTCAGTGCGACTCAAGCCATACATCATCTCTTGATAGGTGCGCATCGCGCCAATGCCGTCGCGCACCGCTTCGACTGCGGTCTCTTTAGCCTCTTCGTCGGCAATGTTGTTGCGCTCGGCTTCTAAAATTAGGCCAGTCAAAGCACTATAAGGGTCAAGCGCACCATCAAGGCTCTCGCGAAAATATATTGCGAACCACGGGTCGCGCCAAAGCTCTTCGTTGCTACCCCAAATCGCGGGCAGCACATATTTGATGCTCATACTTCCACCCATATCCGGATGGTAATAATGCTCGCCGCAAAGTTCGAGCAGGTCTTGCACTCTTCCCCCGTCTTTACGATCCGACACGATTTCGTCGATCCACGCGGCAATCTTTTTGTCGGCGTGGTTATAACGCGTCATCTGACGGCGAATATCGCGCAGCGTCGTCTGTTCGAAATTGCTCCACACAAAAATCGTGCCGCTGTCGCCTACCGCATCGCGCAACGCACTGGCAAAATGAAAACTCGGAAACGCATCGTCGACGTTAATCCATTCGGTGTGCTGCAACTTAGTGTCACCTTCGCGCAAAATTGTGTGACAACTAAATTGAAACGCAATCTGCTCGTAGGGCTGCATGCCTTTGTGATACGGCACCGCCAATCGCGAAGTTTCAAAGTCAACAAAGTACAACGGATACTCGCACGCGTCAAGCTCTGCCTTCAAATTAGGGTCGATCCATTCGGCACCGGTCTTGGTGCATTCAAGTTGGCGCATCTGTCGTTTGCCAGTTGATTTATTCTGATCAATAATTTTTGGCGGTATCTCGACAAGTTTTGAGATGCCGTTCTTCATCAGCCAATTCAGACCTTCCTTACTGTTGCCCGCGGCATCAGCCAACAAGCCAATTTTGAACAAGTCAACAACGTGCGGGTCGCCAGCGGCGAGCGCACCCCAACATTCAGCAAACCCATTGCGCAAACTGCCGATATTGCGATATTCGCAATCGCGGCACTTACTACTCAGCGGTGGCTCAATATTGATAGTCGGGTCGGCGGCAATCTTCAACAGCGATTTGCTCTGTGAGCGCACCCCGGCAACTAACTCGTCAACTTCGAGGCGCACATTTAGAAACCCCAAAAAATGCTGACTACGCAACGCCGCAATGTCGCCGTGATAAATCGCCCGCGGCCCAGTGCTACCGGGGTTTTTGTCGATGATCAACTCAACTTTGTTGAAGATCGCTTCTTCGTGACAAGTTTTTGCCTTATCAACCAAACACAACTCGGGCACAACTTCAAGGTTGGGGTAAGCAAGTTCAAGCACATTTGTCTGAAACGTGATATCTAATAAATAGTCCCGCCAGTCGCTGAGAATGCCGCCTTGCTTGCCACGAAACGGTGTCGGGTCAAGAACTGAATCAAAACTTGCGGCCTTCACTTCAATCAGTCGCAGCACATCACCTTTGCGCTGCAAAATGTCAATTCGCACCAACATGTCGTTCACGACAAATGTCGGCTCAAACCACACGCCATCGCCAGGCACCGACATAAGTCGCGCTGTCGCCTGCTCCGGTGTTTCACCTGCTTGCGGTACAACCCAAACGCCGTTGTCAAACAG
>CAMDEC010000066.1 GCA_945893395.1 Bifidobacterium breve | reverse complement strand
TTTTTCATATTGTTCAGTCTTGCGCAACTGTGGCTTCATTTAGAAACGCTAGATTTATCAGGTGAATAAACAGCGAATTGTGATGACGTTGCTCTTTGCGATCGGGGCGTCATCCTGCCTTTACGGCGTGATGTTCACGATGCTCGATGACTATCGCAACAACTTCGGCATCGCCGAATCGGCTCTCGGGTTTATCGTCGGCATCGGGTTTTTTACTTCTTTTCTCGGACAAGTCAGCATTGCCCCTCTCGCCGACCGTGGTCGGGCTCGGCGATTAATTATCTTGGGTTTGAGCCTCGAAGTAATTGGCTGCATCGGCATGGCGTTTGGTGAAACATTTTTGATTCTTCTCCTGTCGCGAATCATCATGGGTTTTGGCGCAGGCAGTGCTCTACCTGCATTGCGCCGAGTAATCATTGTCGCTGACCCCGAGAATTTTGGTCGCAACCTCGGTCGTATCTTGTCGTTCGAAGTTGCTGGCTTCGCTGCTGGGCCTGTCATCTCAGTGATTTTCGCCGAATTTTTTGGCATTCCTGGTCCATTCATATTTCTGGCCACCATAATTTCTTTGTTCGTGCTCGTCATTAGTCGTATCGCCGTGCCCGAGGCGTCAGAAGAAAATCAACCAACTGAACGATTCGCAATTGACTTGCTGAAGAATCGCGCCATAACTTCGGGCATTTTGATCGGTGTCTCACTATTTTTCATGATCGGTGTGTTCGACTCGCTGTGGGTGTTGATGATGGACGATCTCGATGCCGCACAATGGATGGCAAATGTCGGAGTTTCTGTTTTCGTGTTGCCATTAATTTTGCTCGGACCGTTCGGTGGCAAATTTGTGCAGCGCGTCGGACCGTACCGCGCAGGTGGTCTCGGCATGATTCTTGGTGCCCTGTTCATGTCGGGCTATGGTCTCATGCCTACTCCAGCCCTGATGATGGTCGTGTTTTTCTTTCACTCGATCAACGACGGATTCTTCGTCACTGGTGCAGGTGTCGCCGTTGGCACCAGCGCACCACTCGAGCGCCAAGCAGGCGCACAAGGTTTGCTAGGCGGCATGGAAACTCTCGCCGGCGGAGTCGCCGCAAGTTTCGCCGGTGTCGCCTACGACCACCTTGGTCGCACAACAACTTTTATCGGCACCGGCGCAATTATGCTCGTGTTAATTGCAGTCGCTCGCATTTTGGCAGGCGACAATTGGTCGGTGCGCAATGTCGTGCCAAGGTCTGCAGTCGCTTTAGACATCATTTCGTAATACTGTTGATCAACTATGGGACAACGCGACGGTGACGGTTGGGTCGACTGTGACTGTGGCATTCGCCATTGGGGTCGTTTCGGCGCCGCCGGTTTGTTGGTCCTGCGTCGCGACACGCCTGAGCCACAAGTTTTATTGCAACTTCGCGCCGCATGGACGCACGGCGGTGGCACTTGGGCTCTTCCGGGCGGCGCCAAAGATTCGCACGAAGACTCGGTGACTGCTGCGTTGCGCGAAGCGCACGAAGAAATGGGTATCGATGTCGATGCGCTAACAGTGAAGCATGTTTTTTCTGATAACCACGGTCCATGGAGTTATGACACGGTCATCGCCCACGCAATGAGCGACGCTGGTGCACACATCGCCAACCCCGAATCAACTGCAACAAAATGGTCGACGATTGAACAAGTTGAAACACTCAACTTGCACCCTGGTCTAAAACAATCTTGGGTTACGCTCAAACCCCTAACGATTAGTTCGCTAGAAAACTAAATAATTACAGCGCCTTGGCATAAAGTTCGTGGACTTCGCCACGAGTTGGGTAACGCGGGGTGTTCAAAATAATAAGGTCGCGCAACGCGTCTTGCGTTAATGCGGCGATATTGTCGCTTGTCGCACCAAGTTCGCTGAGTTTGCGGTTCGTGCCAACCGTCTTCGAGAGTTTTTCTACAGCCAAAATCGCCGCGTCTGGGTCGACTTCAGCGCCGAGAGCCTGACCAACATTTGCGTATCGCTCGGCAACAACATCGCGATTAAAACGCATTACATGGGGCAACATCGTGGCCAAAGTTTGTCCGTGTGCTTGATGCAACTGACCCGAAATCGGGTGACCAGTTGCATGCACCAAACCAAGCAGCGGCCCACTTGAAAATGCGCGACCTGCCAAGTGCGCAGCAAGTTGCATTTGTGCACGCGCTTCAAGGTCAGCACCATTCGTAACGGCAGTCGGCAAATATTTGGCGACAAGTCGAATCGCGTGCAACGCCAAAGCATCCGCATATGGGTTTGACTGCACCGATGTGTAAGCCTCGATTGCGTGCGTCAAAACATCCATGCCACAAGCGGCAGTGCCCTTTGCCGGCATGCCAACCGTCAAAGTTGGGTCGAGCAAAATTGTGCGTGGACGAACTGTCGGATTGCTAAATGTAAGTTTGCGATGATTCGCGGGGTTGGTCATCGTGTCGGTTACTAATCCGCCACCGTTTGTTTCTGATGCCGTGCCCGAAGTTGTCGGAATCGCAATTGTCGGCAAGCCAGGTTTTGCGGCGCTGGCTTTCGGCGCGAGTGTCGAAAAATCGATGCGATCATTGGCATCAAGGTCTGGGGCGAATGCCAAACCAAGATTGTCGACACCATTTGGCGCGGCAAGCGCTATGTATTTTCCGCAGTCCATAACTGAACCGCCACCGATCAACACAACCACCGTGCCGTCGAGACCGAATTTGTTTATCGCGGCAACACCCGCAGCAACATTTATATCTGTCGGGTTCGGTGACACCTGATCGAACACCTGCCATTTCATGCCAGCAGTTGTCAACGCGTCAGTGATCGGCTTAACAACGCCCGCCGCATTGACGCCAGCGTCGGTAATGATGAACGCGCGAGTGCCGAGTGGCGACACATATTGCGCAAGAGTCGCCGCGACCTGTGGTCCAGAAATTGTGCTTGACATCGGCTCAAGACCGAAAGTGCTTACTGCTGGATCCATTACTTGGCTCCTTTTGATTGTGCCGAATTTGATCCTGAGCCTAAAGGGTTTCCTTCGTGACGGGCAATTTCGGCACGGCCCACGACATGCCAGTGCACTTCGTCTGGTCCGTCGGCAAGTCGCAACGTGCGCTGCCCCGCATACATGCGCGCCAACGGTGTCCATTGTGAAATGCCAGTTGCACCAAACACCTGCATTGCTTCGTCAATGATTTTGCAAACACGCTCGGGCACCATTGCTTTAACCGCACTCACCCAAACTCGCGCCTCGGCGTTGCCCATCGTGTCCATCGCGCGGGCAGCACGCAGCACCATCAATCGCATCGCTTCAATTTCAATTCGTGCTTTGCCAATCATCTCAGTATTTTTTCCCAGTCGAGCAATTGGTTTGCCAAACGCTTCGCGACTTAGACCGCGGCGCACCATCAACTCGAGCGCACGCTCGGCGGCACCAATTGATCGCATACAGTGATGAATGCGACCCGGTCCGAGTCGCACTTGCGAAATTTCAAAACCACGACCCTCACCCAACAACATATTCGACCTCGGCACGCGCACATTGGTGAAGCGCAAATGCATGTGACCGTGCGGCGCGTCATCCTCGCCGAACACATGCATCGCTCCCAAAATTTCGACACCAGGTGTATCAATCGGCACCAAGATTTGCGAGTGTCGACCGTGCGGTGGTCCATCTGGGTTGGTCATCAACATGCAAATCAAAATTTTGCATCGCGGATCACCCGCGCCCGAGATATAAAACTTCTCGCCATTAATCAACCATTCATCGCCATCAAGCATGGCACGACACTCTAAATTTTTCGCGTCACTCGATGCGACATCTGGTTCGGTCATCGCATACGCCGAGCGAATCTCGCCGTTCAACAACGGCTCAAGCCACCGCTTTTTTTGCTCGGGTGTGCCGACACGCTCAAGAACTTCCATGTTGCCCGTATCAGGTGCGCTGCAATTCAAACACTCGGATGCAATCGGGTTCTTGCCGAGTTCCGCGGCGATATATGCATAGTCAAGATTTGACAAACCTTGACCCGTTTCAGAGTTGGGCAAAAAGAAATTCCATAAACCGTTGGCTTTCGCTTTGGCTTTGATCGACTCAAGCAATTCGAGTTGGCCCTTGCCATATTGCCAACGATCTGGTCGCCCTTCGCCAAGTTTAAAATATTCGTCAGTTACGGGGTCAATATCGTTTTTAATAAACGCAATCACAGCTTCGTAAAGCGGCACGGCACCCGGCGACATCGCCAAATTCATCGCATCGTCGGTGGTTATTCCTGAGTGCATTCGTGGTGCTGCCATAACCCCACGCTACCCCTGCGACCCGATTCGAATTCAAGCCAAGAAACTCAACTTCAATACAAGGCGCAAAGCGAACTATCTCTATAGTTGAGGCGATGAAAGATCTTTTCTCGTTGAAGAATCGCGTGGCAATTGTTACTGGCGGATCACGCGGCATCGGCGCGATGATCGTGCAGGGTTTCTTAGAGCACGGTTGCTCGCGTGTCTATATCACGGCACGCAAAGCCGCCCAATGCGATGCGGCGGCCAAAGAACTTTCGCAGTTCGGCGAGTGCATTTCGATACCTGGTGATCTGTCGACACAGGCGGGCGTCACTGCTTTCGCCGCCGAAATCGCCAAGCGCGAAACGACGATCGACATTTTGGTCAATAATGCCGGCGCCGTCTGGATGGCAGAGTTCGATTCGTTTCCGGAATCTGGCTGGGATAAAACAGTCGACCTGAACATGAAAACACCGTTCTTTTTGACCCAGGCGCTCGCACCTCAATTGCGAGCCGCAGCCGTAAAAAACAAACACCTGGCCAAAGTCATCAACATTGCATCAATTGACGGCATCTCAATCAACGAACTCGAAACTTATCCATATGCGGCGAGCAAGGCTGGCTTAATTCACATGACAAAACGCATGGCATCGCGTTTGATTCAAGATGACATCGTCGTCACGGCGATTGCACCTGGTGCGTTTGCTTCAGAGATGAACAAGATCGCTCGCGATCACGGCGAACTTGTTGCCTCACAAATACCGGCAAAACGCGTCGGCACGCCCGAAGACATGGCAGGTGCAGCAATTTATTTGGCTTCTCGAGCAGGTGATTATGTTGTCGGCTCGACAATCATCGTCGATGGTGGAGTTACGTACGCCCGCTAGCTATCGCTCGATAACTATTTTTTGGCCGAGTCGTAACTTGACAAGAAGTTGCCAAGTCGGCCAATTGCTTCAGTCAAGTCTTTCGTGTGCGGCAAAGTCACAATGCGCAAGTGATCTGTCGTCGGCCAGTTGAACCCAGTGCCTTGCACGACAAGCACATGTTCAGTGCGCAAAAAATCGAGCACAAATTTCCGGTCGTCAACAATCGGGTAAACACTCGGGTCAAGTTTCGGAAACACATAAAGCGCACCCTTGGGTTTGACGCATGAAACGCCCTCAATATTTTCGAGTGCCGTGACTGCGGCGTCACGCTGTTCGAGCAACCGACCACCGGGCAAAACTAAATCGCGAATGCTTTGTCCACCACCCAATGCGGTTTGAATCGCATGTTGTGCTGGCACATTGGCGCACAAACGCATGTTGGTCAACATGTTGATGCCTTCGATATAACTTGTCGCGTGTTTGCGCGGGCCGGTCATTAGCATCCATGCGGCGCGAAAGCCGGCAAGGCGATATGCCTTTGACAAACCATTGAAAGTGAGCGTGAAAACATCAGGGGCAATCGCCGCAAATGTCGTGTGCACTGCGTCATCGTAAAGAATTTTGTCGTAGATTTCGTCAGCCATCACGATCAACCCACGCTCTGCGGCAAGATCGGCGATTTCGCGCAAAATTTCGGGGCTGTAGACGGCGCCAGTCGGATTGTTCGGGTTGATCACGACGATCACCTTCGTGCGATCGGTAACTTTGGCGCGAATGTCTTCGATCATCGGCATCCAACTGTTTGCCTCGTCGCACAAATAATGCACTGGTGTGCCACCCGAGAGACTTGTCGCGGCAGTCCACAATGGATAATCAGGCGCCGGAATCAAAACTTCGTCGCCCTCGTCAAGCAACGCATTCAGCGCAATTTGAATTAATTCGCTGACACCGTTGCCGAGCCACACGTCGTCTACATCGGTTATGTCGATGCCGCGCTGTTGATAATTTTGCACAACTGCGGTTCGTGCCGACAAAATGCCTTGCGAATCTGAATATCCCTGCGATGTCGGAAGATTGCGAACCACTTCGACCAAAACCTCTGGCGGAGTTTCAAAACCAAACGGTTGCGGGTTGCCGATATTTAGTTTGATTATGCGGTGACCTTGCGCCTCGAGTCGCTTTGCTTCTTCAAGCACTGGGCCACGAATGTCATACAAGACATTGGCCAGTTTCTGCGACTGCATGATTTCCATGGATAAATAGGCTATGCCGATAGTTCTGAGTGCGGTCCCGCATAAAATTACATCTATAGAACCTTCAAAAATTGTGCTGTTTTATAAGTTTGCGCCGATTGCCGACCCCGAGGCGATTCGACTCTGGCAGCGCGCACTCTGCAAGCGGTTCAATCTCAAGGGTCGCATAATTATCTCTAAGCACGGCATCAACGGCACCGTCGGCGGACTAATGACGAACGTAAAAAAATATGTTCGCACCACGAAAGAGTTCGCACCGTTCAAAGAAATCGACTTCAAATGGTCAGAGGGTGAGGGTGACGAGTTTCCGCGACTTGAAATTCGAGTTCGCGACGAGATCGTAACTTTTGGTGCATCAAACGAAATCGTGGTTGATCAAACCGGTGTTGTCGGTGGTGGCGTGCACTT
>CAMDEC010000065.1 GCA_945893395.1 Bifidobacterium breve | reverse complement strand
TGATGTACAAATCATTGATCCGCACATTGGCGCAACGATGTTCTTTGCCACCCAAAGCGCGCACCAAACCGTTCACGGCATCGGCGTGCGCTTGGTGGTCGTCGCGAAAACGCTTGGCAACTTCGGTTGCACCAGCTAGTTCGCCAGTGAATACACCGAGACCAAGTGCCGCCGTATACGTGTCGATCAGGTTGTATTCAAGGGATGCCGCCGTGCGCAAAAGAACTTGATCAGTGACTTCGGCCTCCGCCAAAGCGGTGGTAGATGGTGCTTCGCCAAGACGTGCGATTGCGCCGTCATCAATTATGCCTTCTTGTTTTCCGCACGCAGCCAATACCAAACCTGAGGCCAGAGACAAACCGCTCAAGCGCAATAATTCGCGACGACTGAGTTGATTTAGTTGGCTCATTGGGTGACCAAAGCTTGTGCCGGATTTTCTAGAGCAAGATCTAAATCTGTCGAAATTAGTGTGGCGAGCATCGCCGCATGTCGTGCTTCGACAGTCGTAATCGATGCGAGCAACGCCGCGTTTTTGGCAGATGAAAGACTTTCAATGATCGCCGTGTGTGTCGCGATCGCAGTATTTTCAAGTTCGAGCAGTGTCGACCACAGTTTGCTTGTGTCCGAGAGCATCACAAAAAATTTGGTGTAAGCCTCTTCGTTGCGCCGGGTTGCAGCACGCTTGCTGAGTACGCCGTTGAGGGTCTGCCCATACGCGGCGTGGTGGCTGTGCATCAGCACAAGCAGAGCCTGCTCGTCGTCAGACTTAGATTTTTTCGAAACTACAACTTCGTAAATGTCTTGCGCAGCGAGTTCAAGCGACTGGGCGGCAACGAGCAGGGTGATGTCGGTCTCAGAAAGCATCAGATAAATCTAGACGAATTCAGAAGTCGAGGCTCGACAGCGAGGGGATCCAATTTCGGGCGCGAGAAATTGCCTCGTGCCATTGTGCGCGATCGAGTTGGCTGTTCGGACATACGGTTTGCGAAGGCCGCCATGTGCTGGTGGCTTCGTCAAGTGTCGCCCAAAATGAAACCCCGACTCCGGCCAGAAATGCTGCACCGAGTGTGGTGGCTTCTGTGATCGGCGAAATTTCAATGTTGCGCCCGGTGGCATTGGCGAGTGCTTGCACAAAAGTCGGATTCCGACTCATGCCGCCATCGATACGAATCGAGTTGACTTCAAGTTGCGTCGCTGCAACAACCGAATCGACCATATCGGCACCGCGATGGGCGATGCCTTCTAATACGGCGCGAACGACATGACTACGAGAAGTACCGCGCGTGATGCCGAGCAGGGTGCCGCGCGCGCCATAATCCCAATGCGGTGTGCCTAGCCCAAACAATGCGGGCACAAACACGACACCTGCGCTATCGGCAACCTGGGCAGCAAGTTCGTGACTTTCTTCGGGTGAATTAATTATTCGAAGATCTTGGCACAGCCAGTCAATGTTCGTGCCTGCAGCCAGCATGATCGCTTCGGATGCCCAATGTGTTGTCGTCGCATCGCGGAAGGCGACAATCGGATATGTTCCGTGTCCGCTTCGGGTGAAATTTGTCGGACCTTGTTGCCCGGTAAATGTGTTCAACATGCCACCAGTGCCAAAAGTTATTTTCGTCGCACCACTCGTGACGCAAGCCTGACCAATCAAAGACGACTGTTGGTCGCCGATTAGCGATGCAATGGGTGGCGAACCTGGCAGCGCGGTTGCATTGCCGATCAGGCCACTTGAAGCGACGATCTCAGGCAGCGTGTCGATGTCGACACGAAGAATTTCACAGAGTCGTGGTGACCACGAATGCGCGTCAAGCGAGCACAATCCAGTGACGGCCGCGTTACTTGAATCGGTTGCGTGCAGTTGATTGTTTGAAAGCACCGCGGCGATGTACGAGTCGACGGTGCCGATGCGCACATCGCGAATATCAATTTTGTTGGCGTCGATGTATTGACGCAGCATCCATGCAGCTTTTGTCGCGGTTTGATTTGGTGCAAGTTTGATGCCGTGTTCGGCCGCCACCGTCATGCAGTCGCCAACCGTGCGCAGGTCTTGCCAACCCAATGCGGGGCCGAAAGGTTTGCCCGTTGACTTGCTCCAGATCACCGTTGACGCGCGCTGATTGGTGACACCAAGAGAGACGATTTTGTCTGTTGCTCGAGATTGTTCAATTGTCTTTAAGCAGACCCGTAACACTGCATCGGCCATTTCTTGGGCGTCAAACTCAACGAGCCCTGGTGCGGGAGTATTGGGTCGGCATGACTCGTAATTCAAATAGTGAAGTGAGCCATCATGGCGCACAACGCCGGCTCGTAAGCCACTTGTGCCGATGTCGATAACTAGAACGCCCAAAGTTCGACCCTTCTTACATAAGTCGCTTGTCTAAATCTTGTATTCGCCCCGCTTTGATGTGATGTCAAATTTTCCTGGATTCAAAATATCTTGCGGGTCGAGCGTGTTCTTTATTGCCGTCAAAACATTGTGCGCTTTGCCGAGCGCCTGCTTCATATATTTGGCGCGATTGATGCCAACCCCGTGATGGTGCGTGAGATTCGCGCCAGATTGTAGAGCAGAGTTCTGGGCTGCATCCCAAACTTGCGAATAGGCGAGTTCGATTGCCGTGAGACTCTTGTCTTTTGGCTCGGCTACGAATGTGAAATAGATACATGCGCCGTCAATGTAACTGTGCGAAATATGACAAGTCGCACTACGGGCACCTGCGACCTGCATGATCGAGTGCTTCACGGCTTCGGCAACTTGGTTTACGCGTGACCAGGCGACTGCGACTTCTATGGTGTCGATCACGAAGCCTTTTTTCGAAAGAATCTGCAGTCCGCTTGTGTCGTTGCGATGGCTAAGCCAGTTGTCGACGAGTTGCGTGTCGGCAATTTCGGCGCGATTATCAAGCGCCGCTTGACCGACTATTTTCAGAGTCGCGTCAACCAATATTTCGATGCCCTCGTCTAGAACCAACAGCGTGCAGTCGGATCCGTCGCCACCGTGGCTGCGTTTGCTCTCCCGCTCGTCGTATAGTCGCAATACGGCGGGCGTGGCGCCGTGCCGAATCGCCGTGCGCATAGTTTCGACGGCGGCAGCGAAAGTCTTGAAGCGAAACGCAGCCTTTTTTGTGTATTTAGGCAGTGGATGCGCACGCAACCAAACTTTGGTGATGATCCCGAGTGTGCCTTCGCTGCCGATGAACAGTGAAGTTAAATTCGGCCCTGCGGCGCCAGCTGGTTCTGTGCCGGTCAAAATTATTGAGCCGTCAGCCAGCACGACCTCGAGACCAGCAACCATGTCGTCAATTTTGCCGTAGCGAGTTGAAAACTGGCCCGCGCCACGCGAACCAATCCATCCACCAACTGTCGAAATGTCGAACGATTGTGGAAAATGGCCCACAGTGAGTTTGTATTTGGTGTTGATTTCATTTTCAAGATCGGGTCCGAAAGTGCCAGGGAGCACTTCAATCAGACCTGAGAGTTGGTCGACGCTGACGACGCCGTGCAGGTCTGTCGTGTCGATCACAATGCCAGCGAACAACGGCACCGCTGCGCCACAAACACCCGAGCGACCTCCAGACACGGTGACGGGCACCGAATTTTTTTCACAAAGAGCAACAACTTCGCTGACTTGTTTGGTCGAAGTTGGTCGACACACGGCGTCTGCACGTCGTGCCGTCTGGCCATTCAGCGACCAGTGCATTGCGAGAGGCCACCAGTCACGCGAGTGCTCGACGCGGTCTTCAACAGAAGTTGAAACGGGGCACAATCCTCCGAGAGCGTTCAAAAAGTCTGCCGAGAGCTGCGGAGCAGATGTGCTTATGCGGTCGGCAACTTCGGCGATCGGGCTTGAAAATTCAATCGGTGCAGAAGGTTTGATGGTCATAAAAAATTATAATTTGAGTGCGGCACGGTCTTCGTCTGCACAAGAATCACAATAGGCGAGAACCTGGTTGTTGATCTCTTGCTCACTCCAGTCGAGGTATGGTGCGATCAACTCGGCAACATTTCGGGCGCTGGCGACGCTTGCGCGCCGATTGATGATTCGTGCCCTCGTGCGTCGTGAAAGTATGTCGTCGAGGGTTCGGGCCATTTCGAACTGCACCGCGAAAATCGCCTCGGCTCGCAAATAGGGCAGTCCGACGATCAACGGTTTGCCGAGACTTGGGTCTTGCTCGATCATTTCGGCGAGAATCTTTGCCTCGCTGCCAAAGCGGTCACGAAGATGCATGGCGCTTTTATCCTTGAGTTTTGTTGAACTGTTTTCAGCGCCAATCAATTTGAGACTTTTGGTCTGGCATTGAGCCGACTTTCCTAATCTTTTAAGAACTTCGTCAACCGTGTCTTGGGCCATTTTGCGATAGGTCGTTAATTTTCCGCCAGCGATCGTGATCACCCCAGACTGCGATTTTGAAACTTTGTGGCGCCGCGACAAGTCGGCCGTTCGCGAACTAATTTTTTCGCCACTCACGCTTTTGACGAGTGGTCGGAGACCCGACCATACGGCTGTCACGTCTTCAGCGGTTATTTTTGTCATCACCGCGGCGTTGAGTGCCTTGAGTACATACTCGATGTCGACGTTTGTGCACTGCGGGTCGTCAATTGAGCCTTGATAGTCGGTATCGGTCGTACCGATGTATGTGTATTGATAAGTGCCGTCGTAATTCGAAATCCATGGCACCAAAAATAGACTGCGTTTGTCGCCCGGCACTGGGATCACCACGGCGATGTCGTTACGCACGAGTTCCCACGGCACCGTTAGGTGTACGCCTTTGGCAGGCCGAATTGATTCTGGGTTCTTGCCCGCATCGGTCGTCATCACTTCGTCAGACCAAACACCAGCAGCATTGACAACAACTCGGGCATTGACGGTGAAAGCGTCGCCATCATCAGGTTTGACAATTGCGCCGCATGCATGACCCTGCTCGTCATGGAGTATTTTTTCAACTCGCGAATAGTTCAAAACCGATGCGCCGTGACTTGCAGCCGTGCGGGCGAGGGCGATGCAAATTCTCGCGTCGTCTGCCATCGCGTCAAAATATAAATAGGCCGAACCAAGTCGTTGTCGGTCCATCGTCGGCAGGTGAGTGAACGCTTTGTCGGCCTTGAGTCGACGGTGAAACTTGCCGATTCGCCAACCACCTGTCAGGTCGTACATCCATAAGGCAGTGCCGAGCGCACGGGCGATCTTGCGCGACACGACCCCGTCACGTTTCAAAATCGGAATCATGAACGGCAGCGTTTGCACCAAGTGCGGCGCATTTCGTTTCAGGCGATGTCGTTCGTGCAGCGCTTCGTAGACGAGTGCGATTTCACCTTGTTGCAGATATCTGACCCCGCCATGAATCAATTTGCTGCTTTTTGAGGATGTGCCCGACGCAAAATCATCGCGCTCGACAAGCGCAACCTTCAACCCGCGGGTGGCTGCGTCGACGGCGACGCCAAGACCGGTGATGCCGCCGCCGATTACCAGAACATCGAACTGCTCGCTGCTAACTTGGCTCAAAGCATCAGCGCGCTGAGCACGAACATCGACTGAAGGCACCGTTTTAGCCTAAACCAGCGGACGTATTGATTTCGGCTCGGGTTGACCGCCAGTGGTTCGCCTTGTCTGACGAATTAACCAATGCCAGATTAATTATTAAACGAGGTCTCAGATATCGAAGCGGTCGAGGTTCATAACTTTCGTCCACGCAGCCACGAAATCACGCACAAACTTTTCTTTGGCGTCATTTTGAGCGTATACCTCGGAGAGTGCACGCAATTGTGAGTTTGATCCGAAGATCAAGTCGTTGCGTGTGCCTGTCCAGATGATGGCGCCTGTTTTGCGGTTGCGACCTTCAAACAATTCTTCTGTTTTGTCTGTCGGACGCCAATCAATGTTGGTATCGGTCAACGCGACGAAGAAGTCGTTCGTAAGAACGCCTGGTGTCTTTGTGAACACACCATGATTTGAACGCTTGTAGTTGGCGTTCAAAGCCCTCATGCCACCAACCAACACCGTCATTTCAGGAGCGCTGAGTGTGAGCAGGCTTGCTTTTTCAAGTAGCAACTGTTCAGTTGTCTGCAGGTGACCCGGGCGCAAGTAGTTGCGGAAACCATCAAAAGTTGGTTCAAGCACTGCAAACGAATCGACATCGGTCTGTTCGGCCTCGGCATCGCCACGACCCGACAAGAACGGCACTTCAATCGTCACGCCTGCGTCTTTGGCAGCCTTCTCAACTGCTGCGTTTCCACCCACCACTATTAAGTCGGCAACCGAGAAACCCGATTCGGCACTGAGCGCCTCATAAACCTTGAGTGCTTTAGCCAATTCAGTCGGATTGTTCGCTTCCCAGTTTTTCTGCGGCGCCAAACGAATTCGTGCACCATTTGCACCGCCACGCTTATCCGTGCCACGGAATGTCGAGGCAGATGCCCATGCGGTGAGGACCAAATCTGAAACTGAAAGTCCGCTTGCGAGGATTTTCTTCTTCAGGTTTGCAACATCTGCCGCAGTCGGAACTTTGCTTGGCTTCGAAACTGGATCTTGCCAGATCAAATCTTCTTTTGGCACTAAATTGCCCAAATAGCGAGCCTTTGGTCCCATATCGCGATGGTTAAGTTTGAACCATGCACGAGCAAATGAGTCGGCGAACTTGTCAGGATTGGCGTAGAAGTCTTTCGAAATCTTGAGGTAAGCAGGATCAAACTTCAGCGCGAGGTCTGCTGTTGTCATGATCGGTGCATGCTTTCGCGAAGCATCGTGCGCATCTGGCACGGTGCCAGCCATCGCGCCATCTTTTGGTATCCACTGCTGCGCACCTGCAGGACTCTTGACCAATACCCATTCGTTCTCAAGCAGAATCTTGAAGTATTCGTTATCCCATTTCGTCGGGTTAGTGGTCCACGCACCTTCTATGCCGCTGGTGATTGTGTTGACGCCGTGACCCGAACCCATCGAGTTTGACCAACCGAAACCCATCGCCTGAATTGGCGCTGCCTCGGGATCTGCTCCGACATATTTGTCAGGGTCGCCAGCACCATGTGCCTTGCCGAATGTGTGACCGCCTGCAACAAGTGCGACAGTTTCTTCG
>CAMDEC010000064.1 GCA_945893395.1 Bifidobacterium breve | reverse complement strand
GGTTTCACGGTTATTGCCGTGGCGCTCGACGCCGACGAGTCGGCCGTGCGCGAGTGGGCGACTAAGGAGAATCTCACGATGCCAGTTCTTATCGACAAGTTTCATATTGTTGCCGATCTTTACGGAATCGTCAATGTGCCAGCAGCAATTTGGGTAGACGAAAATGACAAGATCGTGCGCCCTGCCGACAGCATTCCGGGTAGCGACATGTTTCGTTCTTTCACGAATGTTGATTCCGAAGTTCATCATAATCTATTGCGCAAATGGGTGCGGTCAGACGAGCGCGACCTCGACGACGCTGGTGTGCGTAAATTTCAGGTCAAGCCAAGTCAAGATGTTCAGTTGGCGCGACTGCACCGACGAATTGCAATCGCATTACGCGAGCGAAATCATGACGGGGATTCTTCTGTGTCACGCGAACACTTGGCTCGCGCCGAAGCATTGGCGCCACACGACTGGACAATTCGTCGCGGAAACATGCCGCTTGTTGGCGCTGATCCGTTTGGTGATGAGTTCTTTAAGTTTGTTGGCGAATGGTCGCAAGCAGGGCGACCCGGGTTCAAACTCGGCACCGGCCGAGAGACAAGTTGAATGATTAGTTATTTGAAATTATTTCAAGCGCGAAAACACTGCGATCTGGGTTGTGTCGCCGTAGTGGGGGCTTGTTGGACCATAAACTTGTTCTTCGTAAAGTTTGACTTCAGAAATTGCACCTGATTCGTGCGCACCGTGCAAGGTTGCGGCGAATCCTCGCAACTCAAAATGTTGTGCATTGATACCGATAACGAACCAACCATTGATCCGTACGAGTTGAATCAATGAAATAAGAGTTTGTGGTCCAAGGTGGCCATGGGTGAATGTGCCAGAACTGGTCATCGCATCGTAGGCTCGCGTTGGTAACTCAGCGGTCAAGTCGATTTCAACTAGATCGTTGTAGACAGGCGAGTTATCGATGCGCCGCAGGGCAGCAGCCTCTGCCAACATCTCGCGTGAAATGTCGAAACCGTCAATGCTCAAGTTGGGTCGAAGGTTTGCCAGATAACTGCCGACTGCACCAGTGCCGCAACCAATATCTAAAACTTTGTTGACGTCTGTTTTGGAAATTTTTTCGTCGAATTTTTGGGCGAGGGTCCGTGGATAGACATAATCGTTGGCTTTGATAAACGTTTCGTTGTATGTCGCCGCCCAGGCTGCATAGAGCTTTCGGCTGTCTTCGGGAGTTTTAACCGCGTAGGCGTCGTCGAGATCCAATTACTTACCTTGCCACTCTGGTGCTCGCTTTTCGGCGAATGCTTTCGTGCCTTCTAGCGCATCTTGTGAGTCGATCGCCGAACGATATGTCGAATTTTCGCGCAATACTTTCATCGCCTCATCTGTCGATACGGTTTCAAGTTCACGCATCAACTCAAGCACCGCGGCAACACTGAGTGGGGCAGAGAGGCAAATCTTTTCGGCAAGTCGGCGTGCAGCAGGCATCAGGTCGTCACTCGTCGTCACTTGATTGACGATTCCCCAACTTTGTGCTTCTGATGCAGACATGCGGCGCCCAGAGATCAACATCTCACGGGCAATGTTCGGTGGCAAGACTCGCGGCAAACGAATTGTCGCATTGTCGGCGATCAAGCCAAGAGTCGTCTCGGGTAAAAAGAATTCTGCATGTTCGGCAGCAACGATGAGGTCGGCCGCCAACGCAATTTCGAAACCGCCGCCAACGGCCATGCCGTTAATCGCCGCGATCACTGGCTTTGGTCGGTACTTGAGTTCACTAATTCCACCAAAGCCGCCAACTCCGTAGTCAGATTCAAACGATTCGCCCTCATTGGCGGCGCTGAGATCCCAGCCTGCAGAAAAAAACTTGGCGCCCGCACCAGTCAAGATCGCCACTCGCAAATCAGGATCACGCATGAACGAATCAAAGACCGAACTCATCTCGCGACTCGTCGGAGCATCAATCGCATTAGCCTTTGGGCGATTGATCGTGACTTCTAAAATCGCGCCGTTTCGCGTGACATCAACGCTCATAACTGCTCGGCAATCATTAAAGCGTCAACTGCGACTGCAGATTTCGGTGTAACCAGCACAGGGTTTAATTCAATCTCGACTAAGTCGTTATTTAATGCAGTGCTGATTAGTTTTTGGATAAGTTCGATCAAAGCGTCGATATTCGCCGCCGGTTTGCCGCGGAAGCCGTTTAATAGCGGGGCGATACGCATTTCTTGCAACGCCCGTGCAATCTCGGCATTCGTTGCTGGTGCCAGCAAGCACACAGTGTCGCGCCAGAGTTCGGTAAAGATGCCACCTGCGCCGAGCGTTATTAGCCAACCAACTGGTGCGTCCCGTCGCACACTGACCAAAACTTCGGCAACAATGTCGGTAATTGTTTGTTCGACGAGAAATTCACCGATTTCTTTTGGCATTGTGCCAGCAGCGAAAATCAACTCATCAGAGTCTTTAATCCCGACTCGCACCGCACCAGACTCGCTCTTGTGGGCGAGGCCGAGACCTTTCAGCGTGACGGGGTAGCCGACATTGTTGGCAGTTGCGACGAGATCGTCGCGTCGACTTCGAGCGCCTGCGGGCACTGTGACGCCGTTGCGTGACAGCATCAACTTTGCTTCAGCCTCGTCAATGAGTTTTGTGCTACGTGGTGCAACAACAGTCGCTGGCAATTCACCAGGCAAGTTTGCGCCGAGCCACGCTGCTGCATCAAGTGCGGCGAGAGATTCTTGCAAACCTTGCAACACGCTCATATTTGCCGCACGACCCGCGTCACGCACATCAGGCGTAACACACTCTGGCATTGTTGCCACGACGACACCGCGTCTTTGCGTCGCATGCGCGGCATCACCGAGAGCCAGGGCCGCCACTGTCCACGAATCTGATTGATGATCATCGCGAGGTGGCGTATCAAGAATCAACAGCGTCGCATCTTGCGGACCATTCATAACTTGGGTGAATGTATTCGCAGTGGCGACTCGGTCGCCCCACATAAAAGTGTGGTAGTCGAATGGATTGCTTATAGTCACTAACTCAGACAGCGTTGCGTTGATGCGTTGTTGTTGCTCGTCACCAAACGGATTGAACCGTAAAGATGTTTTTTCACCCAGGTCGGCGATAAGCGACGCCTCACCACCCGAGCATGAAAGTGAAACGAGTTTGTTGCCAGTCAGCGCACCACCATGATTTAAAAGTTTGAGAGTTTCGATAAGTTCTGTCGGAGAATTCACCATCGCCACACCGCATCTCGCAAACAGTGCCTGATATGCGCGCCGTCGACCAGCAAGCGATGCCGTATGCGATGCTGCGATGAGCGCACCTACCTCGCTACGACCTGTCTGTAGAGCGACAATTCGCAGATTGCGTTGCGCCGCATAGTGCGCGAGTCGCGCAAATCGCACAGGGTCGACGATCGCCTCGATGAATAATCCAATCGAAGTAACGCGACTGTCGTTGATGAAAACTTCAAGACAATCTTCGACACCGGCGACCGCCTGATTACCGACAGTAACCATGTAAGCAAGACTCAAACCGCGTTGTTGCAGTGTCAAGTTGAGACCGACATTGCCGCTTTGACTGACGATTGCCGAGCCAGTCGTTTCGGGTTTGCAGCCATGTTGGTCGGGCCATAACGCGACACCGTCGAGCGCGTTGATATAGCCGTAACAGTTCGGCCCGAGAAGCGGCATTTCACCGGCTGCAGCAACAAGTTTTTGCTGCAACACGACGCCGTCGACACCTGACTGTGTGCCCGACTCGGCGAAGCCAGATGCATAACAAACCGCACCACCCGCACCAATTTTTGCCAACTGCGCGACGACATCAATCGTCGCGTTGCGATTAACCGCGACGAACGCGACATCTGGTGCGCTCGGCAACTCAGCGATCGATTTAAAGCACTGCACGCCGGCGATGCTCTCGCGTGTCGGATGCACGGGCCACAACTGGCCAGTGAAACCCAACTTCTGGCATTGCTCGATCACACTTTGCGCAGGACTCGTGCCAAAAAACGCGATTGATCGCGGGTTCAGCGTGCGCGATAGCAGTTGATCAGCCACCATATGGTCGCAACAGTGCGCGCGAAATGATGTGACGTTGAATCTCGCTGGTGCCATCCCAAATACGATCAACACGTGTATCGCGCCACATGCGTTCGAGTGGTAGTTCATCCATCAAACCCATGCCACCAAAAATTTGTATCGCTTCATCGGTGACGAACTGACACATTTCGCTCGAAAACACCTTGGCCATCGCCACTTCTGTATCACTGAACCTGCCCTGAGCATCGTTGTATGCGGCGCGCAGGGTCAAAAGTTCAGCGGCATCAAGTTGTATCTGCATGTCAGCCAATTTGAACGAAACACCTTGAAACTTGCCGATCTGCTGACCGAATTGCTCTCGGGTCGCGGCCCACTCAACCGAGAGTTTGAGAGCGCGCCGTGCACGACCAACGCAGACGGCGGCAACTTGCAGTCGCGTCGCACCGAGCCATTCATTGGCGGCATCAAAACCTTTGTGTTCTTCACCCAAAACGTTTCGATTAGGTACGCGGCAGTTGTCGAAATTGATAATCATGTTGTGGTAGCCGTTATTCGAAACGCAGTTATAGCCCTTGACCCGCTCGCAACCCTTTGAATTAAAATCGATCAGAAAGCCGGTAATTTTCTTTTTTACGCCTTTTGAAGTTTGCTCTTCACCGCTGGCAGCAAACAATATGACATAGTCGGCCATGTCGGCGTGCGAGATGAAGTGTTTGGTGCCGTTGATGATCCAATCGTCGCCATCACGCGTGGCAGTGCACTTCATGCCACGAACGTCAGAACCTGCGTCGGGCTCCGACATCGCCAAGCATTCGACACGCTCGCCAGTGATCGTCGGAATCAAATATTCGGTGATCTGTTGGTCGCGACATGCCCGCAAAATATTGCTCGGTCGGGCGACAATGTAGTGCAACGCATAAGAAGTTGCGCCGAACTCGCGATCCACGAGCGTCGTATCAAACGAGTCGAGCCCGCCGCCGCCGAGGTCTCTTGGCATGTTGCACGCGTAGATGCCCGCGTCGATCGATCGCTGTTTAATTTGCTTAACCAAGTCTGGTGAGACTTCACCCGCTCGTTCGACTTGTTCTTCGTATGGCATCATTTCACGCTCGGTGAAATTGCGTGTCGTGTCGACGATCATTTGTTGTTCTTCGGTTAGTTCAAAGCGCATGGTTCAGTCTCTCAGTTTTTGGTCTTAATTTTCATAGTTCTGCCGATTTCTGGCGGGGTCGGCAGCCTGCCGTGGCTTTGTCTTATGGCAGTTAGTGCTTTTGCCACCGAATCGGGGACTGGCGACGCTTTGGCCGCTTTCGAGTCAACATGCAACAGCATTTGCTCGCACGTGGCAAGACGCATTTGTGTCGTCACATTGAACATCTCGTGGTTGAAGTGCAACCGCTTGGCATCAAAATCGAGAACTTGAGTGGTGACTCTCAGTTTGTCGTCAAGGTCGGCCTCGCGCTCATAAATGATGTGAGTCTCAACCGTGTAATAAGAGTTGCCTGCACTGCGGTATGCGTCATTGACGCCGATGTATTGAAATAAAACATCCGACGCCCAACCGAATGCGGTGAGATACGCCGCTTCGGTCATGTGATTGTTGTAGTCAACCCAATCGGCGACAACGCTGCACCGATAAATGTCTAGAGGTGCTGGCACGACTTCGCCGACCTTAAGTGGCTCAACTTTCAAAATCATTTAACGCTCTGACCAACAAATCTGCCGAGGCCGTCTGGTTTTGCAAGTTTGGCATGAGCCTTGGCGATTGGCTCGAGGCGTACCAAGAGTTCTTTGCCGATCGGCGAGGCCTTCTTGAGGTTTGTGTCGACATGTAAGTAGATATGTTCAGCCGTTGCTACGACGGTGCCGTCAGTTTTTGACATCACCGAGTGCAGGTGCACTTTCTTTTCATCTAGCGAGATAACTTGTGCCGTCACGACTATTTCGTCGCCGACCTTGCTTTCGTTGACATAGCGAACATGGCTTTCGAGCGTGTAAAACGACCGACCCGTTGCCAGATAGTCAGAGTTGAAACCGATCGACCTGAAAAATGCATCGAGCGCTTCGCTTGAGAGTTGCATGTAACGACTGTCGTTGGTGTGTCCGTTGTAGTCGGCCCAATCGGCAGTGATAAATCGTCGTTGTGCTTCAATCGGTTGGTCAATTTTTGTCGGCGCGGGCGTTGCGCCGCTAAACAATTTGCTCTCGTAGTTCGCGAGCACTTCGCCCGCGGCAAAGCCGACTGATTTCAAGCCTTGCATTACGGCGACCAAACAGTCGTCACGCAGTTTTTCTAGTTCACGAATTGATTTGGCGCCTGCCTGAGCGTCTGATTGCGAGACGATCTTTTCGAGCAACACATCGTCGAGTTCGGGCACATCCATCAGTTTTGTCCATGGCCATTTGAGGGTCGGCCCGAACTGTGCCATGAAGTGTCGCATCCCGGCCTCGCCGCCTGCGATGCGATAAACCAAAAAAGTTCCCATGAAAGACCAGCGCAAACCAGCACCGAATCGAATTGCATCGTCAATCTCTTCGGCAGTTGCCACACCGTCATTAATCAGCCACAGTGCTTCGCGCCACATTGACTCCATCAGGCGATCGGCGATGAAGCCGTCGATTTCTTTTTGCAACATCAGCGGACGCATGCCGATTGATTCGTAGACCTCTCGTGCGCGTTCTCGGGCCTGCACTGATGTCTTGTTTCCACCACAGATCTCGACAAGTGGCAACAAATAAACTGGATTAAACGGGTGACCAACCACGAGCCGTTCAGGGTTGACCATGTCGCGCTGCAACTGCGTCGGCAAAATGCCAGAAGTTGAGGATCCAAAAACAGTGTCGGGTCGCGCAGCACGACTGGCTCGGGCAAAAAGCTCTTGCTTTAACTCAACGCGTTCTGGGGCGCTTTCCTGAATAAAATCAACATCGGTGACGGCAAGTTCAGGTGTCGCGACGAAAGTTATTGTGCCTTCGCGTGGCAGAGGAGCGAGGGTCAGTTTGGCATATGCACGTCGGGCATTTGCCATGACCTCGCCAATTTTACGGTCGGCCTGCGGGTCAACATCATAAATTTTTACATCGATGCCGTTGAGGATGAACCGCGCAGCCCAACCTCCGCCAATTACCCCGCCGCCCAACAGGCCGACCGTGCGCAACGGTTTGCTGAGAGTCACGAGTGTTTCGTGAGTTGGAGTTTTTTGCGAACGTCCTGTGGGCCGATCACATTGACGTTCATATTTTCGAGAATCTTGACGGCGCGCGCGACAAGATCTGCGTTCGACGCCATTTTGCCGCGCGAGAGATAAATGTTGTCTTCAAGCCCGACCCGCACGTTGCCACCAGCCAGCGCGGCCATCGCCACGAATGGCAACTGCATGCGACTAATCGAGAAAGCCGAAAATATCGCACCTGGTGGC
>CAMDEC010000063.1 GCA_945893395.1 Bifidobacterium breve | reverse complement strand
CTTCCCGCACGCGGCGTTGCTGCGTCAGGCTTTCGCCCATTGCGCAAGATTCCCCACTGCTGCCTCCCGTAGGAGTCTGGGCCGTGTCTCAGTCCCAGTGTGGCTGACCATCCTCTCAGACCAGCTACCCGTCGTTGCCTTGGTGGGCCATTACCCCGCCAACTAGCTGATAGGCCGCGAGACCCTCCCAAACCGGAATACCTTTCGTCAGAAAGTCATGTGACTCTCCGACGGTATTTGGTATTAGCAAACGTTTCCATTTGTTATCCCAAAGTCTGGGGCAGGTTTCTCACGTGTTCCTCACCCGTTCGCCACTAATCCGTGGAGCAAGCTCCACTTCATCGTTCGACTTGCATGTGTTAAGCACGCCGCCAGCGTTCGTCCTGAGCCAGGATCAAACTCTCCGTCAAGAAATACTCGAACCGAAGTTCAAGTAAATCTAGGAAAGTCCACGATGACCAGATTGAAAATAATCTGTTTTGTAGTCATCGTTTCCTGCCGACAATATTTAAATTGAATCAAATATTGCCGGTATTAATAATTATTTGATCAACGTTCCACGAGCAAAGCTCGCTTTACAATCGATCGGAATTGACGGACAATAAATAGCGACCCGACCCAATTAAGGGCGGGCCGATCTCTATTGACCGCACTGGCGTTCAATCTTCTCTTCCGTTTTCAAGGAGCATTCACTTTGGGCACTCGACAAGTGAAACTTGTCAGTCATGCCCCACCGCGAATTGGTGGCGCACCCTGTTAAGAGTGCGGGGAGCAATACTAGCCAAGAATGCGGGCTTTCATCAACCTTTAGACCAAACAAACCCAAGAAAAAGGCTTAAATTCAAGGCTCTTTTCCAGGCAATCTTGCGAGCAGTTTTGCCAGGCCATATTTCTCAATGCTGGCAAGGGTTTGCTTCAAAACTAGGGTATTTTTGTGAACCAAGTTTCGTTCAATCCGTTCGACCCCGAATTTCGCAAAGATCCTCATCCATTTTACGACAAGTTGCGCAAAGTCGAACCGGTTCATGTCACGCCAATTGGTTTCGTCGTGTTGACTCGCTACGACGATGTCGTTAACACGTTGCGCAACAACGATTTCAGTCGTGACATCGAACTCAACGCCAACTTGCCCGAGTCTCCGACGCGAAAATTCAAACAAGAAAATGAACGCAGCAAGTCGATTCTCAATCTCGACCCACCAGATCACACTCGCCTGCGTCGCCTAGTTTCAAAATCATTCACACCGAGTGCAATCGAGAAACTTCGGCCCAGAATTCAACAACTCGTCGATGACTCTCTGGCTAACGCCAAACAAACGGGTCGCCTCGAACTTGTCGAAGAATTGGCGTTTCCCGTGCCCTTTCAGGTGATCTCAGATTTGTTGGCAATGCCCACAGACCGTGGCGAAGAACTGCGTGAATGGTCGCAGATAATCACGGCGACTCTAGAACCAACCACCAGTGTCGAAGATCTCGAAAAAGGACAAATTGCGATCGGCAAGATGCGTCCGTATCTCGACGAAATCATCAGCCACCGACGCAAGCACATGAGCGACGACATGTTGTCGTCATTAATTAGCGTTGAAGAGCAAGGCGAAAAACTTGACAACGACGAGTTGATGTCGTTTGTGATCTTGTTGTATATCGCCGGTCACGAAACCACGGTGAATCTGATCGGCAACTCAGTGCATGCGTTGCTCACACATCCCGAACAATTAGCCATGATGCGTGAGACAGGCTGCACTTCGAACATGGTTGACGAATTGTTGCGATTCAATGGCCCCGTGCAACATACGATTCGTACACCATTAGTTGATGTCAAATATCGAGTTGGCCAAGAAGATATCGAGATCGAAAAAGGTTCACTCGTCTTGGCAAGTTTGGGCGCCGGCAATCACGATCCGAGTGTATTTGCCAACCCGCACGCTCTCGACTTCTCACGCCACAACTCGAACCGACACTTGGCATTTTCGGGAGGCGTGCACTATTGCCTTGGCGCTTCGCTGGCGAAACTTGAGACAGAGGTTGCCGTCAATACACTCGTCAAAACTTTTAGCAACATCGAAGTTGTCGAGACACCTGAATGGCGTGATCGTTTGACAATTCGCGGTGTCAGTAAATTTGAATTAAACGTCAGCTGGTGAATTCAGCGCACGATGTCAACGAGGTGGTAACTCGTCTTGCCCTTGCGCAACAGCATCCAGCGATTGTGCAACAACGGAATCTTCGACAGATTTGTCTGGTCGTCAACTTGCTCACCGTTGGCGCGAACACTGCGCTGAGTTAAAAGTCGACGCGCCTCGCTATTTGACGAAGCGAGTTTGGTTTCGACCAATACGGCGACCGTGTCACCAAGTGCGGCTGCGCCCATCTGGGTGACGGCGACCTCGCTGGCGATCAGGTGCAAAGTTGCTGGCGTCGCCGACATCGGATTGGCACCAAATAACACCGCTGCTGCTTCCTCGGCGGCATCGGCCGCTTGCTCGCCGTGCACCAGTGCGGTAAGTTCGCGCGCCAACGATCTCTGACCGATGCGCAACTCTGGGCTGCGACTTTGTTCGGCGACAATTTCTTTGACTACTTCGATTGGATGCAGCGAGAACTGCAGCAGCATTTTCTCAATATCGGCATCGGCAATCTGCACGAAATATTGACGAAACTGGTAAGGCGAAGTGCGACGAGCATCCAGCCAAATTGAACCATCGGCTGTCTTGCCGAATTTTGTGCCATCGGCGCGAGTCACGAGCGGCCAGGTCAAACCGTATGCCGAGCGACCTAGTTTCTTGCGAATCAGGTCGATGCCAGCAGTGATGTTGCCCCACTGATCTGAGCCGCCCATCTGCATTTCGCAGTCATGGTGCTCTGCCAAATGACGAAAGTCGTTGGCTTGCAACAACATGTAACTGAACTCTGTATATGACAGACCGTTCGTCTCGGCGATCCGACTCTTGACCGAATCTTTGGCCAACATCTGATTCACCGTGATGTGTTTGCCGACTTCGCGCAAAAAGTCGAGCATCGTGATTTTTCGCGTCCAATCGGCGTTGTCGACCAATGTCGCCTGTGTCGGACCTTTTTCAAAATCAAGAATGCGCTCGAGTTGGCGCTTGATGCTCTGCACATTGTGGTGCAAAGTTTCGGCGTCCAATAGGTTGCGCTCTTCGCTGCGCCCCGATGGATCACCGACCATGCCGGTTGCACCCCCAGCAAGTGTGAATGGACGATGACCGAGAAGTTGCAATCTTCGCAGCGTTATTTGTCCCAACAAATGACCGATATGCAGTGAGTCAGCCGTGGGATCAAAGCCGACATAGACACCCATTGAAGACTGCGCCGCACGTGCCGTGATTGCTGCACGGTCGGTGCTGTCGTGAATTAAGCCGCGAGCACCAAACTCTTTGACGAAATCTTTTGACGCAACCACACCCGCAATAATAGGCGTTATCGCGAGTTGTTTAGTGCCGCAATTCTTGTGTGCATAACTGTGAGCGCGGCGCCAAGTTCTGCGCTTTGGACAAGACCAGGCACAGGACCACTGCCACCTTTGGTCGTGCGTCGCGAAACACCGACGCCCGGTTGCAAAAGTTCTGCGGCGTGTTTGCCGAGTTTGTTATCGGCTTCGACAAGTTGCGCGAGACTGACCGATTCGCGAATTGATTTGCTGACGAGTGCGCCTACATGCGCGTGCGCCTGCCTGAATGGCATTCCCTGGGCCACGAGCCACTCGGCGAGGTCTGTAGCACCGAGCAATTGTGCATCAGCACCCGACTTCATCGCGTCTGAATTTAATTTCGCGGTTTTGATCATGCCCGCGAGTGCCTGCAGAGCGAGGGAAACCTGGTTGACCGAATCAAACAATGGTTCTTTGTCTTCTTGCAAGTCTCGATTGTATGCAAGAGGCAACGCCTTGAGTGTCGCCAACAGCCCCGTCAAGTTGCCGATCAATCGACCAGATTTGCCGCGTGCAAGTTCGGCGATGTCGGCATTTTTTTTCTGAGGCAACATCGACGATCCCGTTGAATATGAGTCATCCAAGACTGCGAATCCAAACTCTTGAGTCGTCCACAGTACCCATTCTTCTCCGAGGCGCGAAAGATGCACACCGATCAAGGCAATGTCGAATAATGATTCGGCGACGAAGTCACGATCAGAAACTGCGTCAAGAGAATTGTTGAAACGTCGCGCGAAACCAAGTTCGTTGGCGACAAAGTCGGCGTCAAGCGGCAAGGATGAACCTGCCAGCGCACCAGCACCCAGCGGCGAAACATCCAGTCGCTCAATTGTTTGGGTCAAACGATCCACGTCACGCAACATCGCCCAAGCGTGCGCCGCAAAATGATGCGCGAGCAACACTGGCTGGGCTCGTTGCAGATGTGTGTAGCCAGGCAGATAGACCGCATCGGCACCCCAGCCGGCTTCGTTGGCGCGCGTTGTCAACACATCGCACAAATCAAGGGTCAGTTTCGCGACTTGGGCGAGTTCACGTTTGCACCACAGTCTCAGCGCCGTTGCGACTTGATCGTTACGGCTGCGACCCGTGTGCAGTTTTGCACCAGTGTCACCCGCAATTTGTGTAACTCGGCGTTCAATCGCCGTATGAATGTCTTCGTCGCTAGCAACAAATTCAAATTTGCCATTCGACATTTCTGTTGCGACAACATTTAGCGCCGAAATAATTTTTTCGCCTTCGGCTATTGAAATAATCTTTGCCTGCACCAAACCTCGCACATGGGCTATCGATCCGACTATGTCGTCGCGCCACAACTGCTTATCAAACGACAAACTCTCGGTAAATTTCAAGAGCGCCTCAGCCGGACTCGACTCAAAGCGTCCATGCCACAGTGGTTGGTCAGTCATTGGCAAGCCCCGCAAGTTGTTTTATATCTTTGGCGAGTCGCTTGGCCGTGTATTTTGAATTGGCCACGCACATCATTGTGTCGTCGCCGGCGACCGTGCCGAGCAAACCCTGCAGTCTGGATCTATCTAGGGCAGAGGCGACAACATGGGCACAACCTGGCGGTGTGCGCACAATGACTATTGGTTCATTGAACTGCACATCGGCGACCCACTCGGCCAAGACGCGTTTTAGTTGATCTGGTGGAGACAGTCGATCTGGCTCAAACTCTGGTATCGCATAGGTCGTCTCGCCTTTGGTTGTGCGCACTTTTACCGCGCCAAGATCTTCGAGATCGCGCGAAACGGTTGCCTGCGTCGCCTTGATGCCTTTTTTTCTCAGCAACTCGCGCAACATTGGTTGACTTGTCACGGTTTGCGAACTCACGATTTTGGCAATCAATTGTTGACGTTGAACTTTTGTACTCATATTGTGACCCCCATTAGATATGCGAGCACGCCCCTGGCGGCATGCATTCTGTTATGTGCTTGTAAAACAACTCGACTTTGGGCCCCGTCAATAACTTCGGCGGTCACTTCAACTTCACGATGCGCAGGCAGACAATGCATAAAAATTGCCGCACGATCAGCAACAGCCATCACGCTGGCGTCAACCCTGAAATTTGCGAAGTCGATCATCCGCTTGGCGGTTTCTGCTTCTTGACCCATGGATACGAACACATCGGTGTGCACCGCGTGCGCTCCTGAGGCGGCAATCTGGGCCGACGAGTGTTGTTCGACCGACGCCGCACCCAATTTAGAGATGTGATTTAATTCGGCATCACGAGCGCCATAACCCTTCGGGCAACCCAAACGAATGTGCATGCCCTCGAGCGCGCAAGCCTCAACTAGTGATCGCGCCACGTTGTTGTAGTCGCCAACCCACGCCACAGTTTTTTTATTTAAGTTGCCGAGTTCTTGACGCATTGTCAGCACATCGGCGATTGCCTGCAACGGATGAGATTGCTCGCTCAACATATTGATGATCGGCACACTCGAGACTTTTGCCATTCGTTGCAACACCGAATGTGCGAACACACGGGCTGCAATCACTTGGTGATAGCCGGCCATTATTCGCGTTACATCTTCGACAGTTTCGCGCTCGTCGAAACCAACTTCTTCGCCACGCGTAAAAATCGGATGACCACCAAGCTGTACAACTGCCATCTCCATGCTGTGTCGAGTTCGATTTGACGGCTTTTCAAATATCAACGCCACACCCTTGTCTGCGAGCGGTCGACCCAGTTTTGAAATGTCGGCCTGGGCAAGCGTCAAAACCGTGTGCAAATCCCGCGCCGAAAGATCGGTTACATCCAAAAAATGTCGCACGTTCATAACACTTTTTTCATGATCGAAACTGCTTCATCTATCTCTTGCGAACTCACCGTGAACGGCGGCGCCAGTCGCAGCGCGTGGCTCGTCACGCCGTTGACGACCAATCCCAGTTCAAGCAACTGCGATGCAACTTTCTTGGCGTCAAGTTCGGGCTTCAACTCGGCAGCCAACAACAATCCTCGCCCACGAACATCTACGACACTATTTATGGTGCGAAGTTTGGTCGTCAACTCTGCACCTTTTTGCTGCACAACTTCAGGCGCGTTCATGTCGATCATCAACTGCATAGTCGCCCGAACCGCTGCAGTCGCCAACGCGGTGCCGCTGTAAGTGCTGCCGTGGTCACCTGGCTTGAACACACTGGCGACTTTTTGACTCGCCCACAGCGCACCAATCGGCATGCCATTACCCATCGCCTTGGCCAACATCACCACATCGGGTTTGATCTTGGCGTGTTCGAAGCCGAACCACTTGCCTGTTCTTGCGAAACCAGTTTGCACTTCATCGATCATCAGCAGGATGCCTCGCTCGGTGCACATTTTTCGCACGGCTTGCAAATATTCGACGGATGCCGGCACAACCCCACCCTCGCCTTGCACTGTTTCGAGCAACACCGCGGCCACCGAACTATCAACCGCCGCCTCGAGTGACGAGATGTCATTGAATACGACATGTCGAAACCCTTCGGGCATCGGCGCGAACGGTTCGTGCTTTTCAGGTTGGCCGGTGGCTGCCAACGCCGCGAGAGTTCGCCCGTGGAAACTACCCAGCGCACTGACCACGACATGTTTGCCACGACCACCAAATTTTCGGGCCAATTTAATGCCGGCCTCGTTGGCCTCAGCACCAGAATTGCAGAAGAAAACTTGACCGTAACCGGCATTTTCGCCACAGGCTTCGCTGAGCATCTTGTCGACCATCAACGCGGCTTGGGTCGCGACCGGGTTCGCAAAAAAATTGCTGACATGCAACAGCGTGTTCGCCTGGTGCGCAATCGCCGCAGCGACAACTGGGTGGCTGTGTCCAAGCGACGTCACGGCGATTCCGCATAAGAAATCCAAATATCGCTTGCCGTTCACGTCCCACAACTGCGTGCCTTGACCACGCTCGAACATCACCTGTGGTGCGCCGAATACGGGCATGAACGGACAAGATGGTCGGGCATTCAGCAGTGCAGTCGCAGTTTTGCTGTTGGCAAAAGCATGGGTTGGTGTTGTCGTCATAATGATCGTTAGCCCCTCGAAACCATCGTGCCGACTCCGGCGTCTGTAAACAGTTCGAGCAACAACACGTGGGCGATTCTTCCGTCCAAAATGTGTGCTTGATAAACGCCGCGCTCAATTGCCGCCACGCAACTCTCAATTTTCGGGATCATTCCCCCGTCGACTGCCCCAGACCCGAGTAATG
>CAMDEC010000062.1 GCA_945893395.1 Bifidobacterium breve | reverse complement strand
TGGGCACCACCCTCGCTAGAAATTATTTTTGTGGCTTCACCGAGTAGCGCCGTGCCGAGTTCGAGGGTCTTATCGCGATGAAGCGGGTCAACAACTAAGTCGAGCGACCATGAATCGTTACCACGAGAAATTTGGCAATATGCGATTGGCTGGGCGGTGTTGTGATGGCGAGCAGTCAAACCTGCGAAACCGGGTCGGCCACCTTGGCGCAGGTCGATCCACAAATGGTCATTCAGCGGTTTGCGACCATCTACTTTTTCGACGGTGTCGAGCAGTTGCATAACTTCGGCAATATTTTGTGGGGTCATGTTTCGCTTGATATCGAACTCGACCATGTGTCTCAGGCTATCTATCGGTTGTGCTGTGTAGTGTTGCGTCTTGATGGTTGCCAAGAAAACTGAAATTGCAAACCGCGCAACCGATGTGTTGCGCTTGCTGAAGCGCGAATATCCCGTGGCGATTTGCGAGTTGACCCACGAATCGGCATTTCAGTTGTTGGCGGCGACGATTCTTTCGGCTCAGTGCACCGATGTGCGGGTGAACATGGTGACGCCGGCGCTTTTCGATGCATATCCGACGCCGGCGAAACTTGCAGTTGCCGATCTTTCGCATGTCGAGCAGTTGGTGCGCTCGACTGGCTTTTATCAAACGAAGGCGAAAAACTTGATTGGCATGGCGAGTCAGGTGATGTCGCGATTTGGTGGCGAGGTGCCACGCGAGATCGAAGATTTAACTTCGCTACCAGGAGTGGGTCGCAAGACGGCAAATGTTTTGCGCAGTGTCGTATTCGGTTTGCCGGGGTTGCCTGTTGACACGCACGTGGGGCGATTGTCGCGACGCATCGGGTTGACGAAACTTGAAGACCCTGTGAAAGTTGAATACGAATTGAATGCGATGTTGCCGCCCGCAGAGTGGGGGGAGTTCAGTTTGCGGTTGATTTTGCACGGTCGTCGTGTGTGTGATGCGCGCAAACCAAAGTGCGAGGAGTGTTTACTTGAAGCGCTCTGCCCGAGTTCGGTGTTGCCGACGAAAAAACTGGTTGTGAAGCAGGCGCGCAAAGTTGCGGCAAAGAAGCGAGTAGCGAAAAAAACGAAAGCGAGAAAGAAGTGAGTGAGTCACTAAATCGTGCGAGTGCGTTGGCTGAATTGGCGGCACTGGCCGAGAACGTCGAGCGGTGCAGAGAGCGAATCATTGCGCTCGCTGAGTCGCAACGACTGGCGACTCATGATCCTAAAAAACCAGAGAATAATGACGACGGCTTGTTGATGGCAATCTACGAAGCCGAGCGCGGACTAGTCAACGCGGTGCGGTTGTTGCAACGCGCAGCGCGTAGTCGCCTTTAGCCAACTAATCGCTGAGCGTGCGATTTTTCGGGCAGAATAGATGAGTGTCAACGGCAAGTACTGCGCTCGGTAACCAAGACAAACCGCTGATTGCGGTATTGGACTACGGCATTGGCAATCTTCGCTCGGCACAAAAGGGTTTGCAATTCGTCGGCGCAGATGCGCGATTGACCAGGGACAAAAAATTAATTGCCGATGCGCATGCCGTGGTGCTGCCCGGTGTCGGCAACTTTGGTGCATGTATGACGGCACTTCGTGAGGCGGGACTCGAAGACAGCGTGCACGAAGCAATTAGTTCTGCACGGCCATTTTTGGGTATTTGTGTCGGGATGCAGATGTTGTTCGTGAGCAGCGAAGAAAGCCCGGGTGTTGCTGGTCTCGGCATTATCTCTGGTGAAATTAAGTGGTTGCCAAGTGGGGTGCAATGCCCGCAGATGCAGTGGAATCGGCTGAAAATAATAAAGCAGGATGATTTGTTCGCGGGTCTGAGCGAGAATCCATGGATGTATTTCGTGCACTCGTTATCGGCTGTGGCAACCGACCAGTCAATTGTTGCGGCGACTTGCAGTTATGGGTCTGACCTGCTGGCGGCGATTCGCTTGAAAAACGTTTTTGCGACGCAATTTCATCCTGAAAAATCTGCGACCGAGGGATTGCGAATTTTAGAAAATTTCGTCAAGACTTGTGCAGTAGTCGCAAGTCGTTAAAAGTTTCGTTAAAAGTTACAGATGAAAATTTCGCCGACTCGACAAGAGTTTCACGCCTTGGCCAAAGACAACACGGTGATACCCGTGTGGGCCGAAGTTCTAGCCGATGTTGAAACACCCGTCTCGGCGTATCTCAAACTCGTCGGTGACAAGCCCGGGTTTTTGCTCGAGTCGGTTGAGCATGGTGAAAGATGGAGTCGGTTTTCGTTTGTTGGCCGAGACCCGGTGGCGACGCTGGTGTTGCGTGACGGCAAAATAACTACAACCGGCGCGGTGCCGAGCACGATGCCGCGCGATAATGGAATTTTGGCGGCGATTGAATCGTTGCTGGCAACATATCGCTCGCCGCTGCATCCGGATCTCCCGCCGCTGCAAGGTGGTTTGATGGGCTTTCTCGGCTATGACGTCGTGCGTGAAATTGAAAACTTGCCGAATATCCCCCCCGAAGATCGCAACATGCCGGATGCGGTGATGAGCATGATCGGTTCGTTGGCAGCATTTGATCACTGGCGTCAGCGTTGTTACATGATTGAAAGCGTGCCGGTGGTGGGCCTTGACGTTGCGGCGCGAGACGCGGCGTATGACGCAGCGATTATCCGCGTATATAAAGGTGTCGAAGATTTGTCGCGACCGGTTGCGCACACGCCTGTTGAGCCTCCACATCGCGACGACACGCTGAAAGTTGAATCGTCGATGCCTGACTTGATGTATGAGCGCGCGGTTGAAGTTGCCAAAGAGCACATTCGTGCGGGAGACATTTTTCAAGTCGTGCTATCGCAGCGATTTGACGTGCAACTCGAGGCCGATGCCTTCGATGTCTATCGCGTGTTGCGACAGATTAATCCGAGCCCTTATATGTATTACGTCAAGCATGAAGATGTGACGATTGTTGGTTCGTCGCCCGAGCCGATGGTTCAACTGCGCAACGGTCGTGTTGTGAGTCGACCGATTGCAGGCACACGCAAACGCGGAGTAGATGACGAGCAAGATCGCAAGTTGGCGGGTGAACTCAAGGAGAATCCAAAGGAGCGCGCCGAGCATGTGATGCTGGTGGACTTGGCGCGAAATGATGTGGGTCGTGTGGCCGAGTTTGGCACGATGAATGTGGACGAATTTATGACCCTTGAGCGGTATAGCCATGTGATGCACTTGACCTCCCAGGTTTCGGGTACTCTGCGTGCGGGGCTCGGACCAGTGGATGTGTTGCGGGCGACTTTGCCTGCCGGCACGGTGAGTGGTGCACCGAAAGTGCGAGCGATGCAGATTATTGACGCGCTCGAGCCGACCAAGCGCGGGCCGTATGCGGGTGTTGTCGGCTATGTAGATTTTTCGGGAAATTTAGACACGGCGATCGCGATTCGCACGATGTTCGTTGGTTCGCACGGCGCAACATTGCAGGCAGGCGCTGGAATCGTTGCCGACAGCGAACCGAGCGAAGAAAACCTTGAGTGTCGCAACAAGGCGGCGGCATTGATTGCGGCGATACCAGCGGCGCGTAAAATGACAGCCGCGCGTAGGCAAGCGCCAAGCCAGTCGCAAGTGACCGGGCTAAAGTGACGGGGCTAAAGTGACGGGGCTAAAGTGACGGGGCTAAAGTGAGCAGCTTTTATTTTGAACAGTCGCACGATGTGTTACAAGTTGTCGGCACCGACGCACGAAAGTTTTTGCACTCGCAGTTAGCCAATGATATTGAGTCGCTAAAAGTTGGTCAGTCGCGCTACAGCCTGTTGCTCGAGCCAACGGGCAAGATCACCTCGTTGTTGCGGGTGCGGTGCAACTCGCAAGAAAGTTTCACTCTGGATTGCGATGCAGGTTTTGGCGAAGTTTCAGCTATTCGGTTGTCACGATTCAAGATTCGAATCAAGTGCGAAATCACGAGCAGTGCGCAGAGGTTCGTAGCTCTACGAGGTTTATCCGCAATTGAATATGCAGATTATGTTGCGCGCGACTCAGCATTGCCGGCATGGCGCGAAAAAGATTTCGCCGTGGATTTTGCCGTGGATTTTGTCGCGGGAGATTTGCGTGAAGGCTCGGCGACAGAGTTCGAGATTGCGCGGTTGATGGCGAGATGGCCGAGGACTGGCGTGGATATGACGGGCGAGTCGATGCCGGTAGAGACGGGCTTGACAGATTGCGCGGTGAGTTTCACCAAAGGTTGTTATCCGGGACAAGAGTTGGTTGAGCGAATGGACTCGCGCGGTGCGACGCCGCCGCGGTCATTGCGCTTGATTCGTGCGGTGGCTGGCGCGCGGGCGGGTGAACCTGTCGTTTTGGATGGTCAAGAGATCGGTATTTATACGAGTGTTTGTCAAGAATTTGCGTTGGCGTTGATCAAACGCTCGGCAGACAGTCGCTCAATCGAGATTGGCTCATAAACTACGCCATGCCTTTTATTTTCGCATTTGATCACAAACACCGTCGTGCACCGATGAGCATGAAAGATTTGCTGGGCGGCAAGGGCGCAAATCTCGCCGAGATGATGAGCGTGCTGAAATTGCCCGTGCCGCACGGGTTCACGGTGACGACTGATGCGTGTCGCGCGTACATGAAAAGTGGCTGGCCGAAGACTCTCGACAAAGAACTTGCCAACCATGTTTTGCAACTTGAAAAAAAGATGGGGGCGAAACTTGGCGACCCGATGAGCCCGTTGTTGGTGTCGGTGCGTTCGGGTGCGAAGTTTTCGATGCCCGGCATGATGGACACGGTTTTAAACTTGGGTCTTAATGATCGCAGCGTCAAGGGTCTGGCGCAGTCGACAAAAGACGAGCGATTTGCCTACGACAGTTATCGCCGTTTTATCGCGATGTACGGACGAATCGTGCTCGGCATTGATGGTGCAAAATTCGAGCATCCGTTTGAGCAGGCAAAAAAATCGGCGGGCGTTACAAACGATGCGGCGTTGTCGGCTGGTTCGTTGGTCGCGTTGTGCGAGACATTTAAATCGGTTGTCAAGACTGAAACTGGCAAAGAGTTTCCCCAAGAGCCGGCAAAGCAGTTGCGTGGTGCGGTTGAAGCGGTGTTTCGTTCATGGAACGGGGCACGGGCGATTGCATATCGTGTTCGCGAAAAAATTAGTCACGATCTTGGCACGGCAGTCAATGTGCAGGCGATGGTGTTCGGTAACCGCGACAACAATTCGGGAACGGGTGTTGGTTTTACGCGCAATGCCGCCACCGGCGAGAACAAACCATATGGCGACTATTTGATCAACGCACAGGGTGAAGATGTTGTGGCGGGTATTCGCAACACCGAAGATCTCGACGCATTGAAGCGACAGTTTCCGAACGTGCACAAAGAGTTGTTGGCGATATTCGATCGACTCGAGCGTCATTATCACGACATGTGCGACACCGAGTTCACGATTGACCAAGGCAAATTGTGGATGTTGCAGACTCGCGTCGGCAAGCGCACTGGTGCCGCGGCGCTGAAGATGGCAGTGGACATGACTGCCGGAACGGGAAGCGGCAAACAGTCATGGAAGATCAGCAAAAAAGAAGCGCTGATGCGAGTGAACGCAGAACATTTGGATCAGGTTTTGCATCCGCAATTTATCAACAAGTCAAAAGCAGTCGCCAAAGGTTTGGCCGCTTCGCCAGGTGCGGCGGTTGGCAAAGTTTATTTCACTGCCGATGATGCCGAGGCCGCCGCCAAGAATGGTGAGGCGGTTATTTTGGTGCGCAGCGAGACGAGCCCGGAAGACGTGCACGGCATGATGGTGGCGAAGGGAATTTTGACTTCGCGCGGCGGACTCGTGAGTCATGCTGCCGTTGTTGCGCGCGGCTGGGGAACGCCGGCTGTTGTTGGTGCCGATGCGGTGCAGATCGACGGCAAAATGTTTCGCGCAGGCGATGTCGTCGTGCGTGAAGGCGATGTGATTTCGCTTGACGGCACGACCGGCGAAGTGATGCTCGGGGCGATGCAGTTGACCGAGGCTGAACCGACCAAAGAATTTCAGACGATTCTCAAATGGGCCGACGAGTTTCGCAAAGGCAAACTTGCGGTGCGAGCGAATGCCGACACCGCCGAAGATGCGTTGAAGGCGCGCGAATACGGCGCGGAGGGCATTGGTCTGTGTCGCACCGAGCACATGTTCTTGGCGCCGGATCGGTTGCCTGTTGTGCGTCGAATGATTTTGGCGAATTCGCCGGCCGAAGAAACCGCCGCGCTTGAAGAGTTGCGTGTCGTGCAAAAAGAAGACTTTGCTTCGTTGTTGCGCGCGATGTCTGGTTTGCCGGTGACCGTGCGATTGTTGGATCCACCATTGCACGAGTTTTTGCCGAATGTCGACGAACTTGAAATTAAAGCGGCAACTACTGGTCTCGACGAGCAAGAACGCAAGTTGTTGCGCGCGGCGCACGATTGGGCAGAGGTTAATCCAATGCTCGGAACTCGTGGTGTGCGACTTGGTGTGATCAAGCCTGGTCTATATGCAATGCAGGTGCGTGCGTTGATGCAGGCCGCCGACCAAGTTGCCGATGAGGGATACGAGCCTGTTGTCGAAGTGATGATTCCGCTGACGGTGACACGTGAAGAGTTGGCATTGGCACGGTCGTGGGTTGAGGGCGTGTTGTTCGAACACTCGACGCGGTTGAAAGTTCAGAGCGGTCTTCTCGGTAAGCACAGTAAGCGTGGCAAGCGTGGTAAAAAAATTTCTCGACCAAAAGTTACTATCGGCACGATGATTGAGACGCCACGCGCTGCGTTGCGCGCCGATGAGTTGGCCGAATATGCCGATTTCTTTAGTTTCGGAACGAACGACTTGACGCAGATGACTTTTGGTTTTTCGCGCGACGATGTCGAGAGCCGAATGATGCCCGCGTATCTTGAGGCTGGTCTACTGAAGCGCAATCCGTTTGAGACGATTGACCAGACGGGTGTTGGTGAACTTGTCGAGATTGCCGCCAAGCGTGGTCGCAAGGCCAAGCGCAAGTTGAAACTTGGTGTATGCGGTGAGCATGGTGGCGACCCAGAGTCGATCGCATTGTTCTATCGCGCGGGGCTGGACTATGTTTCGTGCTCGCCATATCGCATTCCGATTGCTCGTCTCTCGGCTGCTCAATCGATAATTGGTGGCCTGAAAACCGAAACGAAGTAGATCTCGGTTTAAGTTGCAGTCAGTCCAAGAAGTTCGGGTAGCGGCTTAAGAAACACGAAGCAAATTGAGCCCTGATCGGATAAAAGTTCGGAGATGGTTGCAACTTCGGGTGAGTGCTCAAAACATGTTTGATTTTCGCTTGCATTTCTTTTTGTTCAGGCGTCTCGACAAATGTGCCCTCAACCCGTGCCGCCATCTCGGTCACAGCTTCAACTAATTCTTCCGAACTCAAATCACGGAGTGTCACTCCGGCATCGCTGAAATCGACACTACGTTTACCTTGAAGTTCGAGTTTTGCAACCTTTTGAGATACATCGCGATCAATTATTTCATTTAACGTGAGTACTTTTTTGGTTGTTTTTTCAAGTATCAACTTAGGGTAAATTACAGCTGGCCAAGTAACGACTTCTGGCTCAAAAATCGGAGACAAATTGACCAACATTATGGGACGTCGAAATATTTGTGGAATTGAGTCCCAGCCAGCACTAGTCGAGATACAAAATTTGCAATTCGCGCCAAGATAGACATCGAGAAACTCTGTGCGCATACCATTCGTAGCGTAATTTATGATTTTTGGGTTA
>CAMDEC010000061.1 GCA_945893395.1 Bifidobacterium breve | reverse complement strand
TCGCGCGCGAGGTTGCCACGTTGATCAAATTCGACACCCAGAGTTTGCAGCCACTTTGGTTTTTCTGGCCCGACAAAGCCAAGTGCCAGCAACACCAAATCGGCTTTCAGTTCGCGCTGTGTGCCTTCTACTGGCACGAACCCGCCGTTCTCAAACTTGACATCACAAACAATCAACGCACGCACGTTGCCTCGCTCATCGCCAACAAATTTTTCAGTCGACACTGCGTATAGTCGCTCGCCACCTTCTTCGTGGGCCGAAGACGTGCGATAAATAAAACTCCATTGCGGCCAGGGATTATTCCCCGCGCGTTCGACTGGTGGTTGTGGCAAAATCTCAAGTTGCGTAATTGATGCGGCACCTTGACGAATCGCCGTACCTAAACAATCTGCGCCCGTATCCCCGCCACCAATTATCACCACATGTTTGCCGGCAGCCGAGATATTCGTCTCGGCAATGTCGCCTTGTTGCACCCTGTTCGCCGGTGGCAGATATTCCATCGCTTGATAAATACCCTTGAGTTCACGACCTGGCACATTCAGATCTCGCCAATCGGTCGACCCGCAAGCGAGCACGACCGCGTCATGCGATGCCAACAAAACATCAATGTCGACATTTTCGCCAACAGTTGCATTCGTGCGAAAAATTGTGCCTTCGGCCGACATTTGTTTGACGCGCCGATCAATGTTGATCTTCTCCATTTTGAATTCAGGTATTCCGTAACGAAGCAATCCCCCGATGCGATCGGCGCGCTCAAGAACCAGCACATCATGACCAACGCGCGTCAATTGTTGCGCCGCAGCCAGACCCGCGGGTCCAGATCCGATCACGACCACGCGCTTGCCAGTTTTATGTGATGGCACCTGTGGCGTCACCCAACCCTCGCGCCATGCCCGATCAATAATTTCAACCTCGACTTGTTTGATCGTCACGGCGTCAGAGTTGATGCCAAGCACGCACGCCGATTCGCAAGGGGCAGGACACAATCGCCCGGTAAATTCAGGAAAATTATTCGTCGCATGCAGCCGTTCAATCGCATCTTGCCAATTTCCGTGGTAAACAAGATCGTTCCAATCAGGAATCAAATTGCCCAATGGACAACCGTTATTGCAAAACGGAATTCCACAGTCCATGCACCGACCCGCTTGTCGGGTTAACTCTTCAATCGCAAACGGTTCGTAGACCTCTTTCCAATCTTGCACTCGCACCGGTATTCGCCGTCGCTTGGGCGTTTGACGATCCCACTTCAAAAAACCCGTTGGCTCACCCATGCGAACCTACTTTCGCTTTCTTCTTCTTCTTCTGCTCGGCGATCACACGTGCGTAGTCGCGCGGCAAGACTTTTCGAATCACCGAAAGCGATTTCTTCCAGTCGACCAAAACTTCTTGTGCCCGCCTCGAGCCGGTCAACGCAACGTGACGACTAATAACCGTCTTCAGCCAATTCAGATCATCTTTTTCAAGCATCACGAGATCGACCAACTCGGTGTTTACCCGTGACTCAAATTTGCCGTCGATGTCATAAACATACGAAATACCACCAGACATTCCTGCGGCGAAGTTTCTGCCGGTAATGCCAAGCACCACGACTTTGCCACCAGTCATATATTCACACCCGTGGTCGCCCACGCCTTCGACCACGGCGGTCGCACCCGAGTTGCGCACACAAAAACGTTCCCCGACAATGCCCGAAATAAAAATCTCGCCACTAGTTGCACCGTAACCAATCACGTTTCCAGCGATCACATTTTCGTGAGCAACAAACTTGGCTCGCTTGTCGGGGTGCAAAATAATCCGACCACCCGACAAGCCTTTGCCTAAATAGTCGTTCGAATCCCCTTCAAGTGTCATCTCGATGCCCCTCGGCAAGAACGCCCCAAAACTCTGACCAGCAGAGCCGACAAAACGCAATTTGATCGTCGCATCAGGCAAGCCTTCTGCCCCAAATCGCTTCGTGACTTCGTAGCCGAGCATCGTGCCCACGGTGCGATTCGTGTTGTTGATCTTGTATTCGTTGTTCGTCGGCAACGCATCGTTCAGCGACTTGGCGCAATCGATTATCAGCCTGTTGTCGAGTGCATCACTCAAACGGTGATCTTGTGCTGTCGATTTGAAAGGCGTCTGGTGGTACGGGTTTTGCGGCTGCATCAAAATCGGCGAAATATCGAGACCTCGCGCCTTCCAGTGATCAACCGCAACTCGGGCATCCAGCATCTCGACTCGACCGACGGCTTCTTGCAGAGTTCTAAAACCAAGTTGCGCCAAATATTCGCGCACCTCAGCAGCGATAAATTCAAAAAAGTTAACCACGAATTCAGGTTTGCCCGCAAACTTCTTGCGCAACTCTGGGTTTTGAGTAGCGATGCCAACTGGGCACGTATCTAAATGACAAACCCGCATCATGATGCAACCACTGACGACAAGTGGCGCCGTCGCAAAACCAAACTCTTCGGCACCAAGCAAGGTTGCGATCACAACATCACGACCCGTCTTCATCTGTCCATCGGCTTGCACGACGATTCGATCACGCAATCCGTTCAACATCAAAGTCTGTTGGGTCTCGGCCAAGCCAAGTTCCCATGGCGCACCGGCATGTTTCAGTGAAGTCAACGGCGAAGCGCCAGTGCCACCGTCGTGACCAGAAATCAAAACGACATCGGCTTTTGCTTTGGCCACACCAGCAGCGACAGTGCCAACACCGACTTCGGCGACGAGTTTTACGTGCACTCGCGCGACGGGGTTCGAGTTTTTCAAATCATGAATTAATTGTTTGAGATCTTCGATCGAATAGATGTCATGATGCGGTGGCGGCGAAATCAAACCAACACCCGCAGTCGAGTGTCGAGTCTTGGCGATCCATGGATAAACCTTGTGCGCCGGCAATTGACCACCCTCACCAGGTTTGGCACCTTGCGCCATCTTAATCTGCAAGTCGTCGGCATTGACCAAATATTCGCTCGTCACGCCAAACCGCGCAGACGCAACTTGCTTGATCGCCGATCGCTTCGAGTCACCATTTGACATCACGACATATCGTTCGGCGTCTTCGCCACCCTCGCCAGTGTTGCTCTTTGCGCCGATTCGGTTCATCGCAATCGCCAAGTTTTCGTGCGCCTCGGCAGAAATCGAACCGTAACTCATCGCCCCGGTAGAAAAGCGTTTGACGATCTCGCTGACGGGCTCGACTTCGTCTATCGAAATCGGCTCGCGTGCGCCAGAGAACTCGAACAAACCTCGCAAAGTCGACAAAACTCGCGACTGGTCATCCACTGATTTTGTGTACTGCTTAAAAATGTCGTAACGACCAGAGCGGGTGGCGTGCTGCAGACGATAAACCGTTTCGGGGTTGAACAAATGATGCTCCCCTTCCCTGCGCCACTGATATTCGCCGCCAAGTTCAAGTTGACGATGACGCCGTTGGCCCGGTCGCGACGGATACGCAGTCGCATGACGCGCCGCAACTTCTTGGGCGATTTCCTCGAGCGTGATACCGCCCAGGCGAGACACGGTGCCGGAGAAAAATTCGTCGACCACCTCACGCGACAAACCAATCGCTTCAAAAATCTGTGACCCCGTGTACGACGCAACAGTCGATACACCCATCTTCGACATCACTTTCAGCACACCCTTACCCGAAGCCTTGATGTAGTTCTTGATCGCTTGACGCGCATCCATCGTTCCGAGACCGAACATGCCGCCTGACTCGCCGACATTGGAAGAAACATCAGAACCGTTATTTACTAAATCTTCGATCGTCTCGAAGGCGAGATACGGATTAATCGCGCCAGCACCGTAGCCAATCAGCAATGCCATGTGATGCACCTCGCGCGCGTCACCCGTCTCGATAATCAAACCAACTTTTGTGCGCTGTTTTCGTCGAATCAAATGATGATGAACTGCGCTCGTCAACAACAAACTTGGTATCGGCGCGAATGTGTCGTCGCTGTTGCGATCTGAAATCACGATAATACGTGCACCCGCGTCAATCGCTCGTGAAACTTTCTCGCGAATCTCATCAATCGCACCACGCATTGCATCGGCGCCCTCTGCAACACGGTACAGACCGCTCACAACGACTGATTTCAGATGTTCAAAGTTTCCGTCGTCATTGATTTGAATGATTTTTGCCAACTCATCGTTGTCGATAATTGGAAACGGCAATACAAGTTGCTTGCAATTCTCGGCGGTGGCTTGCAACAAGTTGCCCTCTGGTCCACAAGTCGAACCAACCGATGTAACGATCTCTTCGCGAATCGCATCCAGCGGCGGGTTCGTCACCTGGGCAAACATCTGTGAAAAATAATCAAACAAAAGCCTCGGGCGCGTCGACAACACCGCAATCGGCGTATCGGTGCCCATTGACCCGATCGGCTCTGAACCCGTCAACGCCGTTGGCGCCAAGATCAACTTCAATTCTTCGTGGGTGTAGCCAAACATTTGTTGACGACGCAGCACGCTCTCATGACTGAACACAAGATGATCGCGATCGGCGAGTTTTTCGAGTTCAACCTGACCCTCGGCAAGCCACTGCTCGTATGGCTCACTCTTGGCCAGAGACTCCTTGATTTCATCGTCGCCGATAATTCGACCTTGTGACGTGTCGACCAACAGCATGCGCCCGGGCTGCAACCGACCCTTGGCGACAATCTTCGCCGGGTCAATGTCAACCACGCCAACTTCGCTGGCCATGATTACGCGATCATCATCGGTGACCCAATATCGACTCGGTCGCAGACCGTTGCGATCTAAAACAGCGCCAATCACCGTGCCGTCAGTAAACGCAACACTGGCTGGTCCATCCCATGGCTCGATCAACGAACCGTGATAGCGATAAAACGCGCGTTTGGTCTCAGACATCGTCGTCGAGTTCTCCCACGCTTCGGGAATCATCATCAACATCGCGTGCGGCAAACTTCTCCCTGACAAATGTAAAAGCTCCAGCACCTCATCAAAGCTCGCCGAGTCTGAGCCACCGAGCGTGCAGATCGGGAAGGCCTTTTCTAAGTCACGAATCAAATCGGTCGCCAACAACGACTCCCGAGTCCGCATCCAGTTTCGATTTCCCTGCACCGTATTTATCTCACCGTTATGCGCGATATATCGATACGGGTGCGCGAGTGGCCACGACGGAAATGTGTTCGTCGAAAATCGACTGTGCACCAAAACGAGCGCCGACTCAATTCGCTCGTCGCTGAGGTCTGTAAAAAACATCTGCAGTTCTGGTGTGGTCAACATTCCCTTATATATGAATGTGCGCGACGACAGCGAAGGAAAATATGTTTTGATTTCTTCTGGCAGTTCATGTTCGATGCGTTTGCGCAAAATGAAAAGTCTTCGATCTAAGTCGATCAATTTCGCTCCGTTTGGGTCATCCACAAAAAACTGCATAAAGGTCGGCATCACACGTAGCGCACTCGCACCAAGGCAACTCGGGTCAACCGGCACGCTTCGCCAACCCAGCGTGTGCAAGTTTTGTTCTAAAACGATCGATTCAATTTGGGCTCGTGCTTTGTTTGCAAGTTTTTCATTGCGCGGCAAAAACGCCAAGCCCACGCCATAACTGCCGACACTCGGCAAAACAAAATCTGTGACGGCGCTGAAAAACTTGTGCGGAATCTGCAACAACACGCCAGCGCCATCACCAGTTTGTGTTTCTGCGCCGGTTGCACCGCGATGCTCCATGCTGCACAACGCACCAAGACCTGTCGCAACAATTTCGTGGCTCGCCCGACCATGCATATCGACGACAAACGAAACGCCGCATGCGTCGTGCTCAAATCGTGGGTCGTAAAGACCTATCGCCTGTGGTGTGTCTTGCAAAATTGTCGCCTCTTAAAGTTTGAATTCAGCCACCAATTGGCTGATTAAACGAGACGACGCTGGCTCGAGCTTTTAAGTCTAGACAGTTGGCGGCACAAATTTCGCCGGTCTTTTTTCAAAGTTCGACATCACGGCTTCGACCTGATTTGGCTTGCCGATTAGCGAATAAATAATTCTTCGTTCTTCGGCGAAGTGTTCGGCGGCACCTGCGTTAGAAAGACGGTTGATCAGCGCCTTCGCGCCGCGCACAGCGTCGGGGCTGCGATCAGCAATTTCGCGGGCAATCTGCATCGCCGCTTCAAGTGGCTGGTCACTAAGGCGTGTAACGACCCCAATTTGGTGTGCTTCAATACCCGAGATTACTCGTGCCGAGAAAACCAGATCTTTAGCAACATCGTCGCTCACCAGGCGCGACAGCATCAAAGTGCCCGTCATGTCAGGTATCAAACCCCAGTGAACTTCGCGCATCGAAAACTGTGTTTCAGCATGTGCGACTCGAATGTCTGCGCCAAGAGCCAATTGCATGCCACCACCTAATGCATGACCCTGCAGTGCCACCACAACCGGTACGGGCACCTCTTGCCACACCCAACAAATTTGTTGCGCTATGTGAGTGATCGCACCTGGTTGCATCGCCCCCGCATTTTCGCCAGAGTTCTCGCTCGACTTCGTCTTCTTAGAGTTACCAGCGCCACCGTCGGCCATCGACTGAAAACTTCCAAAGTCAAGACCTGCACAAAACGAATTACCGTTACCCGACAACACAACCGCACGGATCTCTCGATTCGTCACGAGATCTTTGCCCGCTTTGGCAATCGCATCAAACATCGCTGGGTCAAGTGCATTGCGCTTGTCGGCGCGATCAAGGCGCACATCGGCGATGCCTTGGCTAATCGTCACGGTGACTCGATCGTTGTAGTTCTTCGTTTCAGTCGTTGATGCCATTGCTACTCCTGCTTGTTAAACCCAGACATTAATTGCCCTAGACAAGTCTCGCATCTCCGCCGGCTCGTGGCACACTTGAAGGTATGAAACTCAACTTGACCAACGACGAACTTCTGTCAACCACCCGCAGCGTGCGCAAACGCCTCGACTTCGACCGTCCAGTCGAGCGCGCGGTCGTCGAAGAGTGCCTCAACCTCGCACTTCAGGCACCGACGGGCAGCAATAGCCAGGGTTGGCACTGGATCGTCGTCGAAGATGCTGCCAAGCGCAAAGCCCTTGCCGATATTTACAAAGAAAATTTCAAGCTTTACGCCAGCTTGCCTGGGCGCAAGTTTGCCGAAGGCGATATGAGAATCGAGCAAATGCCAAAAGTCCGCGACTCAGCAATGTTTCTGGCCGATGAGTTTTATCGCGCGCCGATGATGATGATCCCTTGCATTGAAGGTCGTCTTGTGAATGTCGATGTCGCAACAGGCGCCGGCGGCTGGGGTTCACTCTTGCCAGCAGTCTGGAGTTTCATGCTTGCGCTGCGCAGTCGCGGCATGGGTTCTGCATGGACGACAATTCACCTGATTCTCGACGGCGAAAAGAAAGCCGCAGAAATTCTCGGCATTCCCCATGAGAAAATCACACAGGGTGGTTTGTTTCCAATTGCCTACACAATCGGAACCGATTTCAAACCGGCGAAACGTTTGCCGCTTGAAAAAGTACTTCACTGGGACAAATGGTAAAATTAAAGTCTTGAACAACGAAAGCCCCCAAAGCAGATGACATCAAGCGCAGGAACCCCAATTGATCTCGTAACTGCTGTTTATTCGAAACTCAGTAAGAACATTGCGCTGGGTCGCAAACGTCTGGGTCGTCCACTAACGCTTACCGAAAAGATTTTGATCAATCATCTAACAAATCCAGCCAAACAAGAACTCGAGCGCTCGCGCAGTTACGCCGACTTCAATCCAGACCGAGTTGCGATGCAAGACGCAACTGCGCAGATGGCGTTGCTGCAATTTATGACCGCTGG